>CBDUFA010000080.1:0-6267 GCA_965366295.1 uncultured Hyphobacterium sp. | reverse complement strand
CGAAAATACGGCGGCGGGATTAACAAAGAAAAACGCCCGCAGCTTTGGCAACTGCGGGCGTTGATCTGGACGATGTGTCCGGTCCTAGCCCGTCACACCACCGGTTATCATGGTGATGGCGTTCCGGTTCAGCGACCAGCAGCGCTCGTTGGACTCGCGGCAGGTCGGACGCTCCTTGCCGTAGGAGACGGTCTGGATGCGCGACGGCGAAACGCCGAGGCTGACCAGGTAATCCCGCGCGGCATTGGCGCGCCGTGCGCCGAGCGCAAGGTTGTATTCGCGGGTGCCGCGCTCATCGCAGTTGCCGGCGATGAGGATCGAGGCGCCCGGATAGGCGTTGAGCCAGTCGGCCTGGCGGCGCAGGGTTTCGCGACCTGCGGACGTCAGGCTGGAGCGATCGAGGTCGAAAAAGACCCGGTCACCTGCCGTGGCCACAAAGTGCGCCTCGGTACCCGGCGTCGGCCCCATTTCCGTGGCCGGCGGTGTATCCGTCCGCGTGGTACGCGGCGGTTCGGTCGTCGGGGCCTCCGTCGTTGTCTGCGGCGGGGTCGACGCGCAGGCTGCCAGCATGGCTGCCAAGCCTGCAACAATGATCAATTTGAACTTCATCGGTGTGCTATCCCTTCTTCACCGGGTCTGTATCAGCCCCCGGAGCCTCCACCTTGTACGCACGATTACGCCGCTTTCGTGACAATCACGTCCACGTCTGAAGGCGTTCGCATCACACGTGTCCCAACACGCTAGCGCCAAAAACCCTATTCGATCAAGGGCGACCACGCCGGATCGGACGATTGTCCATTGATGGGCATCCGCCGCAGATTGAAGCCGGCAAGGTCGACGCTCCAGATTTCATACTCGGTTCCCTCTCGACCGCGCTCGCCCCGCGTGAACAGGATGACGCGTCCGTTCGGCGACCAGGCCGGCGTGTCGACATAGTAGCCGCGGTGCAGGATCCGCTCCTCGCCGGAGCCGTCGGCATCGATCACGCCGAGCTCGAACTGGCCATCGCGTTGCTTGACGAATGCGATGAGATCGCCGCGCGGCGACCAGACCGGCGCGGTATATCGACCCTCCCCGAAGGAAATCCGCTGTGCCTCGCCGCCATCGGCGTCCATGACGTAGAGCTGCGAACCGCCGCTGCGGCCCGAAGAGAACACGATCCGGCCGCCATCGGGGGCGAAGCTCGGCTCGACATCATCGGCCGGATGCTGGGTCAGGCGGCGCAGGCTGCGGGACCGCAAATCGAACAGGTGGATGTCATGCCCGGCCTGCAGCTCGATCGAGACGGCGAGCTGCTCGCCATCGGGCGAGAACCGCGCCGACAGGGATTGGCCGTCCGGATCAACGCGGGCAAGGCCGGTGCCGCCGGAGGCAAACAGGGCTTCCTGGCGGCCGCTCTCGAGATCATAGACATAGGTCGTCGCCTGCCCGTCGAGGAAGGAGACATAGGTGATCTGCTGCGCGCTCGGCGAATAGTTCGGCAACAGCGCCCAGTAGGAGCGGTCGGTCAGGAAGGAGGGGTTGGCCCCGTCCTGGTCCATCACGGCGAGCCGGCGCAGCGGTTCGCCGCGCGGACCGAAGCTTTCCGAGACATAGACGATCCGGGTGTCGAAATAGCCGCTTTCGCCGGTCAGTTCCTGGTAGACCGCATCCGCCACGCGGTGGGCCACACGGCGCCAGTTTTCCGGCGCGGTGACGAATTGCAGGCCGACCAGCTGTTCCTGCAGCCGGGTATCCCAGAGGCGGAAACCGACCAGGAGCCGGCCATCGCGCTGTTCGGTGACCTGCCCGATCAAAAGGGCGTCGGCATTGATCACGCGCCAGTCCTGGAAACGCGGACGCAGGTTGAAGTCCTGGATGTCCTCGATGAAGGCGGCGCGATCGACGCTGGTAAACAGGCCCGAGCTTTCCAGGTCCGCGGCAATCACGCCGGAAATATCGTCGCCGCGGGCATTCGGACCGCCATCATCGATGAAGGCCGGAATGGCAATCGGAAGCGAATCGAGATGGCCGCGCGAAATATCGACCTGCAGCGGCTGCTGCGCCAGCGCGCCGGCGGGCAGCAGGACAAGAACAAGGACAGACAGGATGCGGAAAAACTGGGTCATGTTCGGGCTGGACTCCTCAAGCTCGATGACAGGTTAGCATCAAGTCTCCTGCCGAAAAGTGACATCTATGCGGCGCCAGATGGAATAATGTTCGGCAGGCAGGCGATAAGGCGCACATTCGATGATCGCGGCGCGGGCCCGGTCGCGGGCCACGCGCCAATAGCGGTCGCCGGAAATGTCGATCGCCTGCCGGTTGAGAATGTCCGGATCGCCATCCAGCGTGCCATCCCGGTTGAGGCGCACGCGCACCACGACGATCAGGCGCTCCGGGTCCGGCGCATCAACGGAGGAACGCCAGCAGCGCTGGGCCTGGCTGCGGATGGAATCGGCCAGGGTGACACCGATGGCCTCACTCGACTGCGCCCCGGTCTGCTGGTTGCGCGAGCTCGATGCGGCGCGCTCCTCGTCAACCGTGCTGGCCAGATCCCGCAACAGGCTGTCGAGCGAATCCTCGTTGCGCGATTGGGCCGGGCGCGGGCTTGTATCCTCGACCGTGCGGCTTTCCGGCTCGGGGTCGGGCGCGGCTTCGGCCTCGGCTTCCGGCGCGATTTCGGGCGACGCCTCGGTCTCGGGCGCGGCGTTCATGTCGACTTCGGGCTCGGGGTCAGGTTGCTGCGGGGCGGGCTCCGGTTCGGGATCAGGCGGTGACGGATCCGGCTCGGCCGGCTGCTCTGCTTCCTCGACCGGCACCTCGTCTTCTTCTTCCTCGGGGAGGTTGGTGACCGGCGCGATCTCGTCGATGAATTCCACCGGCACGATCTGGCTGGTGGTGAACTGGGTGACCGTGGTCGGGAAATAGAACAATCCGACCACGACAAAGGCGGCATGAAACAGCAGCGAAAGGAAGACGATGAAAGCTGTGCGCATGCCGCTGGCCGCTACTCGTCCTGCGCGTCGTCCTGGCCGGCAGACGCCGCAGAACTGGCCATCGGCGCGTGAACAAGGCCGAGATTGGTGTAGCCACCATTGGAGACGCGGGCCATGACCTGCGCGACATTGCCATAGGCAACATTCTCGTCGGCGCGAATGAAGATGCGGCCCTCATAGCCGGCGCCGGCAATCGCCCGCAGGCGCGGCACGAGCTGGTCGAGCTCGACCTGCGTTTCCTGCAGGAAAACCTCGCCATTGGCCCCGATGGTGATGGTCAGCGGTTCCTCGTCAGCTGGCAGGGTGCGGGCCTCGGTCTCCGGCAATTCGACCTCCACGCCAACGGTGAGCAATGGTGCGGTGATCATGAATACGATCAGCAAAACCAGCATCACGTCGACGAAGGGCGTGACATTGATCTCGGCGCGCGGCGCCCACTTGCCGCGGCGGCCGCCGGAAGAGACGGAGCCGGCCATGGCCTAGCCCTCGCCCCGGTCGGCCAGGGCCGACAGCTCGTCGACGAAGGCTTCCAGCTTGGCGGCATAGTTCGACAGGTTGGACGAGAGCGCGTTGAAGAAGATCACCGCCGGCACGGCCGCCAGCAAGCCCAGCGCGGTGGCGAACAGGGCTTCGGCGATCCCCGGTGCGACGACGGCCAGGTTGGTGTCCTGCGAGGCGGCGATGGCGCGGAACGAGTTCATAATCCCCCAGACCGTGCCGAACAGGCCGATAAAGGGCGCGGACGATGCGATCGTGGCCAGCATGCCCAGCCCGCCTTCGAGCTTGGAGAGCTCGCGGCCGGATTCGGCACTGGCCGCCTTGGCGACCCGGTCACCGGCATTGCGGCCTTTCCATTCGCGCAGGCCCGAGGCGAAGACGCGGCTGAACGGATCGCGCGGGCGCTTGCCGTATTCGCTGGCCAGCGAATCGAGATCGCGGCCGGACCAGAAGGCGTCCTCGAACGCCTTTCCCTTTGAGCGGGCGGAGCGCAGCGTCAGCCATTTGTCGATCGTGATCGCCCAGGACCAGATCGACATGATGACGAGAATGCCCATGACGGCCTTGACGACCCAGTCGGCGCGCAGGAACAGGTCGATGAACCCGAATTCCTGGACAACAGGGGCTACTTCGATGATCCCGGTTTCCATCAGAAGTCCTTTCAATCCCGGCGAGCGAACCCTGTGTGTCGCCGATAAGCGTTAATCCCGTGCTTCCAAACGGACGGGGATGCATACGTCAAGCCAATGCGCGTGAAACGGGACTTAAATATCCGTCAGATTGCGGCGGATTTTGGGATAATTCTGCGCAAAGGCCGGTTATGGGTTAAGATGCGGGCAGGAGGCGGCCATGATTTCCACCATCCTGATATTGGCGCTGACGTTGCAGGGGCAGGAGCCCAAGCCGCAGGAACCGTTGTTGCCGGGTGAGGAGCCGGCTGAAAACAGCGAGACCTGCGAGGTCCACCCCGAGGGTTTGTGGGAAATCTGCGAACCCGGTACACAAACGCCGCCCGAGGCCGAGATCGACATTCCGCTGGACGCGATCATTGTCGACACATCGATCGAGGATGCGATTACCGAGGCCGAAGCCGTGATCCGCGATTACGAACGCGATACGGCGAATGACCGCCGGTGTGCAGAGCGCGTGCGACTGGAATCGGCCTTCGAGCAGAAAGAAGCAGAGATCGCACAACTCCGCGCGGATCTCGATGCGCTACCGGAGATCGATGAGGCCGCTGAAACAGCTGCCCGCGAGAGGCGGCAGATCGAATACCAGAGTCTGGTACGTGAACTCCGAAGCTCTCAGGACCGATTACGCCAGATCCGCGAGGAAGGCGGCATGGACAGTGAGCGCGCCGTCATCATGGCCCGCATATATGAATATACAGGCCGACTGCGCGGCATGAATCTGGCTGGTTCGGTAATGTTTGATCGGAGTCTCGATCAGCGCCAGCAGCGATTTGCACTCATCCGGCAAGTCAACAGGGCTACCGAGGAAAGCATCGAAATCGGACGGCAGCTGGAGCGTGCACGCCGGCAGTGCCAGAGCCTTGGTGAGTAGCCGATGCTGGCGGGCCTTCTCATGGCGCTCGCCGTGCAGGCCGGTCCGGCAGAACCGGGTCCGCTGCCCGGCGAAGTCCAGGAACCGCTGACCGAAGAGCAGATCGAGTGCGAATTGCTGCCTGATTGGGATGCGGAGATCTGCTTCGACAATGACCAGGCGGTCGAGGAGCCGGGCCTGGAAGTCCTGCCTCCGCCACCACCTCGGCCCGAATCCTGCGCCATGATGGCGGAATTGCGGGCATCATGGGAAAACGGAAGACGCATGCTGGAGACGCTGCGAAGGGACTTGCAGGAAAGGGGCATCGATACTTCGCCTCTGGATCAAGCCCAATTTGATCCCGAGGCCGGGCGACCGCCACCGCCGGACAGCGAAGCAACGGAGGAAAACCTCGCCATATACCGGTATACGACGACGCTGCACATGCACCGCCAGACCGAATTCTATCTTCAATACTGGCAAGCGGTCTGTGGCGAGCCGGGCAACTAGGCCGGCTTTTCCTGCACGACCGGGGTCCAGACCTCGACCATCCATTTCGGCGGACGGCGCGGGCGCCCGGCCGGATCGATGATGACGGCCTCGACAGTGGCCGTACACAGGGTTTCGCCACCGCGCATGATGGCCTGTTCCATGTTGAGGCGCGGTCCCTTGTTGGGCCGGTAGAGCGTTTCCACCGTCAGCGCCTCGTCCACCCGGGCCGGTTTGAGCCAGTGGATATCCATGTGGCGTACGGCAAAGGCCACCGGATCAGCGCTCCCGATCAGCTCGGAATGATGCACGCCCAGGGCGCGCAAGCTTTCCGTCCGGCCGCGCTCGAAGAAATGCAGATAGCGGGCGTGATAGACGATGCCGGAAAAATCCGTGTCCTCGTAATAGACCCGGACCGGCAAGCGGTGGACGTGGTCATCCCCCCACTGTCCACAGGCGGGCTGCGTTTGGTCCATCGGCATTAACCCTCCTGCAGGGTGGCGATTCCTAGTCTGGGCAAGCTTGTCAGCCCGAGATGTAAAAATCCATGCTCCTGGCCCAGCTGCGACAGATTTACTGGCCTATCGACCCAAGCGCCGACATTCTGCGCACGGCGCGCCTGCGCCTTCTTGCCGTGTTGTCGACCGCGCTCGGTGTGCTGGGCTGTTTCACGGGGGCGGTGTCGTATCCAACGACGATCGAGGCCTATCCGGTACAGACCTGGGTCGGCCTTCTCGGCCCGCTGGCACTGCGCCTGTACCTC
>CBDUFA010000079.1:0-6416 GCA_965366295.1 uncultured Hyphobacterium sp. | reverse complement strand
CGTCCTGCCGCTCCTGGCCGACGTGTTACTGACCCTGGTGCACAAGCTGCGCCACCGGATCGGTTTTCTCAGCCCGCACCGCACCCATGCCTACCAGTTGCTGGTCCGGATGGGGGTGGCACACTGGAAGGTGGCGATGGGCTATGGCGCGGTGGCGCTGCTCTGCCTAGCATTGGCGCTGGTGACGGCGCATTTGCAGGCGGGCGCTCCCTTTGCGGCTTTTGCCGGCATGGTCGGGGTGATCACGCTGGTGCACACGCTGATCCGGCGCCGGGCCCGGTTGGCCGGCCTCGACATGTCGCAATGATCAGCTGGCGCGGCTGACGACGAAATCCGCGAGTTCGGACAGTGCGTCCTTCCACTGGTTGTCGGGGAAGATCGACAGCGCGTTCTTGGCGATCTGGGCCTTTTCGCGCGCCATGGCGAGCGTATCGCGAAGCGCATTGTGCCGGTGCAGGATTTCCAGTGCGGCCTCGAAATCGGCATCGGTCTGATCGCCCGTGGTCATCACGCGCGACCAGAATCGCTTCTCGCTTTCGCTGGCTTCGCGTAGGGCGATGACAACCGGGAGCGTCACCTTGCCTTCGCGGAAATCATCCCCGGTATTCTTGCCGAGATTTTGCGCGACGCCGCCATAATCAAGCGCGTCATCGACCAGCTGGAAGGCCAGTCCGAGTTCGCGGCCATAGGTGTCGAGCGCGGTGATTTCCTCGCCCGGACGGTTGGCGACAATCGCCGAGACTTCCGCCGCCGATGCGAAAAGCGCCGCGGTCTTGGCCTCGATGATTTCCATATAGGCACCGATGCTGGCCTCGATATCGCCCTTGGCGGCGAGCTGGCGCACCTCGCCCTCGGCAATGATGCTGGAGGCACGTGACAGGGAATGCAGCGCCTCCATCGAGCCGGCATCCACCATCAGCATGAAGGCGCGGGCAAACAGGAAATCGCCGACCAGCACGCTGGGCGCATTGCCCCAGACGAGGTTGGCGGCCTTCTTGCCGCGGCGCAGATCGCTCTCGTCCACAACATCGTCATGCAGCAGGGTGGCCGTATGGATGAATTCGACGGCCGCCGCGAGCTTGAGATGGGCATCGCCGGTATAGGAAATCATGTTGGCTGCGGCGATCGTCACCAGCGGACGCACGCGCTTGCCGCCGGCTTCGACCAGGTATTTGGCCAGCTTCGGGATCATCGGCACGGGGCTGCCCATACGTTCGAGAATCAGCGCGTTGACGGCCTGCATCTCGCCGGACGCCAGCTGCGCCAGCTTTTCAGCCGCATTGGGTTCGGCGGCGACCGCTTCGCCTGCGCTTTTAAGCGCGCGATTGGCAATTGCGCTGATATCCAAGCCGGATTCCTCTGACAGCCGTCCATCGGGACTTGAGCGACAATAGAAACGCGGGAAGACTGCTGCAAGCCGACAACGCTGCGCTGATCGTCGCAGTTCCAGACATAGGAGGCCGGGCCGCGTGATCGAGGTTTTTCGCACCAATAATCCCGTCGAGCTGAATTTCGCCGAGAACGTGCTGCGCCAGGCCGGCGTGGAGCCGATCATCCTGGATGGCGAGACCGCCGGCACTTATGGCGGGGCGCTGCCCTTCATCAAGCGCCGCATCATGGTGATTGACGAGGACGCCCCTACGGCCAGAACCGCCCTCAAGGCCGCGTTTGACGAGCTGCCGGATGGGTAAGCCGGTCACCCTGCTGGACGGCAAGGTGATTGCGAAACAGGCCGAGAGCGGCTTCCGGTCCGGGCTGGATGCCGTGTTGCTGGGCGCCTCGATCGATATCAAGCCGGAACATGTCGGCATGGAATTCGGTTGCGGCTCCGGCGCGGCCATGCTGGTGGCGGCCTTCCACAACAAGGCCAGCCGCTTCCAGGGGTTTGACAGCGACCATGTCATGCTCGGATTTGCCGACGAGAACATCGCCGCCAATGGCTGGACCGACCGGGTTGTCGCCTTCTGGGAGGATGTTGCCAGCCCCGGCCATCTCGGCCTGGCGCACCAGGTGTTTTTCAATCCGCCTTATTATGACGATGCCAGCAAGATGATAGTGCCGAAGAAGGAAAAGCAGAAGGCCTACATGGCCGAGGCGGCGCCGCTGGAAAGCTGGATCAAGCTGGCCAACCGGGTGCTGACGCCCAAGGGGCGCATGACGCTGATCCATCGTGCCGACCGGCTGGACGATATCCTCGCCATCTCGAAGAAATGGTTCGGCGATGTCGTGATCAAGCCGGTGGCGCCCTATGCGGATCAACCGGCCAAACGGGTGGTCGTCTCGGCGCGCAAGGGCGTGAACGGCCCCATGAAGCTGTTGCCGCCCCTCGTTCTGCATGACCGCTCGGACCGGAAATACACGGCGGAAGCCGAATCCATCCTGCGGGGCTCGGACCGGATCGAGGTGCGGTAGCGAATTCCCGTCATTGCCGGGCGTCGTTGAAATCAACCAAAACTTCCCCTCCCCCGCGTGGGGAGGGGTAGGGGTGGGGGGAATTGCGTTCGCGCGGTGTTTGCCAATTTCACCCCACCCTGACGGCTTCGCCGTCGTCCCTCCCCATCAAGGGGAGGGAAAGGATGGTCTGCCAACGCCGACGGTTTCCGCGCGGCCAGCCGCCATCCTCGCTTGATTGAACCGGCCCGCTTTCCTAGTGTCCGCGCGGATTTTCAAACGGGCTCTGGCCCGCCCGGACCGGATTTTCCATGACGGATAAAAAAGCACCTTCCTTCCAGGAATTGATCCTGACCCTGCAGCGCTATTGGGGCGAGCAGGGATGCGCCATCCTGCAGCCCTATGATGTCGAGGTCGGTGCCGGCACGCTGCACCCGGCGACCACGCTGCGCTCGCTGGGGCCGAAACCATGGCGCGCCGCCTATGTCCAGCCGTCGCGCCGTCCGGCCGATGGCCGCTATGGCGAGAACCCGAACCGGCTGCAGCATTACTACCAGTTCCAGGTCCTGCTGAAGCCGTGCCCGTTCAATCTGCAGGAATTGTATCTCGGCTCGCTGGACGCGATCGGCATTGACCGCAAGCTGCACGATGTGCGCTTCGTCGAGGATGACTGGGAAAATCCCACAGTGGGCGCCTGGGGGCTGGGCTGGGAAGTCTGGTGTGACGGGATGGAAGTGTCCTATTTCCAGCAGGTTGGCGGTCTGGATGTCGATCTGGTGTCCGGTGAGCTGACCTACGGGCTCGAACGCCTCGCCATGTATGTGCAGGGCGTTGAGAACGTTTATGATCTCGACTTCAACGGGGCGGGCCTGAAATATGGCGATGTCTTCCAGGAAGCGGAGCGTCAGTATTCCGCCTTCAATTTCGAGCATGCCGATGTCGACATGCTGATCCGGCAATTCACCGATGCCGAAAACCAGTGCCGGGCCTTGCTGGATCTGGAAAAGCCGCTGCCGCTGCCAGCCTATGATTACTGTCTGAAAGCCTCGCACCTGTTCAATCTGGTCGATGCGCGCGGCGCGATCTCGGTCGCCGAGCGCGCCAGCTGGATTGCGCGCGTGCGCGAGCTGGCCAAGGGCTGCGCTGAAGCCTGGGTCGCCCAGGAGAAAGCAGCATGAGGCATGCTGGCACTTCTGTCCTCCCCCGTTCACGGGGGAGGGGGACCGCGCAGCGGTGGAGGGGGGAGCAGGGGGAGAAAAACATTTGAGTCTGTCTTCCCCCATCAAGGGGGAGGGAAAGTCTACGGCTCGAAAGGAGTCTGAGAAATGGCGCTTGAATTCTATCACAACCCGCAATCGCGCGCCGCGATGACGCACTGGCTGCTTGAAGAGATCGGCTGTGAGTACACGATCAAGCCGGTTGCCTATGAGGACGGCTCGATGCGCACGCCGGAATTCCTGGCCATCAACCCGATGGGCAAGATCCCGGCGATCAAGGATGGCGATACGATCGTGACCGAAACGACGGCGATCGCGATCTACCTCGCCGACAAGTACAAGTCGCCGAATGACCTGGCCCCGGGCATCGACGATCCGCGCCGCGGCGAATATCTGCGCTGGGTGGCGTATCAGAGTGCATGCATTGATCCGGCGATGATGCAGGCCGGGTTGAAGTTCGAGACCCAGCGCCAACAGGCGGCTTGGGGCAATGTCGAGCTGGTCATGGATGTGCTGGACCAGCGTCTGGCCAAAACCGACCCCTATCTCTTCGGCGACTGGTTCACGGCGGCCGATGTGCTGATCGGCGGTGCGCTGGGCTGGGCGGTGCAGTTCGGCATGTTCGAGATGCGACCGGGCTTTGAAAATTACCTCAAGGCGGTGCAATCGCGCCCGGCCTTCCAGAAAGTCTTTGCCGGTTAGGATTGGAACGACGTGCCCCAGCTGCTGCTTGAATTCTTTTCCGAGGAAATTCCCGCGCGGATGCAGCCGCGCGCTGAGCACGAGCTAGTGAATCTGTTCGAACAACAGATGAAGGCGCGTGGATTGGACTTTACGGATTGGTGGTCGGTCCAAGCATTCGCAGGGCCGCGGCGGATGACGCTCGTCGTTGATGACCTTCCTGAGGAGACCGAAGCGGTGCGCGAAGAGCGCAAGGGGCCGCGCACCGATGCGCCGGAAAAGGCGCTGGAAGGTTTCATGCGCGGGGCCGGGATCGACAGCCTCGATCAGTGCGAGGTCCGCGAGGACAAGAAAGGGTCGTTTTACGTTGCGGTGATCGAGAAGCCGGGCGTGAAGACCGCCGATGTCATCGCCTCTGTCGTGCCGGAGATTGTGAAGAATTTCCCCTGGCCTAAATCGATGAAGTTTGGCGAAGGCGACCGCGCCCAGCGCTGGGTGCGGCCGCTGCAGCGAATCGTTTGCCTGTTCGGCGGTGAGGTGGTGCCGGTCGAGGTGTTCGGCCTGACCGCCGGGAATGTCACCGAGGGCCATCGCGTACACGGGCCGGGCCCGTTCACGGTGACAGATTTCGCCGATTATACCGCGCAGCTGGAAGGCGAGGGGCATGTCCGCCTCGACCGGGCGGCGCGCGAGGCGATTATCCTCGCCGGCGCGAAACAGGTTTGTGCCGAGGCCGGGCTGGAGCTGATCGAGGATGCGGGGCTTCTGACCGAAGTCGCCGGGCTGGCGGAATGGCCGGTGCCGCTGCTGGGCCAGATGGACCCGGACTTCCTGGACCTGCCGCCGGAAGTCATCCAGCTGTCAATGAAGACGCATCAGAAATACTTCGCGGTGCGCGATCCGAAGACGGGCGATCTGGCGCCGAATTTCGTGGTGATCGCCAACCAGGACGCGCCGGATGGTGGCGAGGCAATTGCGGCGGGGAATGCGCGCGTGCTTTCCGCACGGCTCTCGGATGGGCGCCATTTCTGGGACAATGACCGCAAGACGCCGCTCTCGGACATGGCGGGTGAGCTGGACAAGGTCACCTTCCACCAGAAGCTCGGCACCGTCGCCGACAAGGTGGAACGCGTGGCCGCGCTGGCGCGCGAACTGGCGCCGGCCGTAGGCGCCAATCCGGATCTGGCGGAGAAGGCCGCGCGCCTGGCCAAGGCCGATCTGGTCTCGGAAATGGTCTATGAATTCCCCGAGCTGCAGGGGGTGATGGGCCGGTATTACGTCATGGAGCAATGGCGCCGCCCCCCCTCCGTCAGCTCCGCTGACACCTCCCCCGTAAACGGGGGAGGAAACCAGGAAGGCGCCTTTCCTCCCCCGCCTGCGGGGGAGGGGGACCCCGAAGGGGTGGAGGGGGGACTCTCCAGCCTATCCGAATCCGAAGCGCAGCAGATCGCCGATGCGATCCGTGATCATTACAAGCCGCAGGGCCCGTCCGATGCGGTTCCGACCGCGCCGGTCAGCGCCGCCGTGGCGCTCGCGGACAAGCTGGACACGCTGGTGGGGTTCTGGGCGATCGATGAAAAGCCGACCGGCTCGAAAGACCCGTTCGCGCTGAGACGGGCTGCTTTGGGTGCTTACTCGACACTTGTAGACGCAGTCATCCGAATTTCCATCAAGATGATCAGCCAGAAGGCAATGATTAAGCTCGCTGCTCAACAAAACAATGTCGGACCCAGAGCGGTTGTGTTGGTGCTTGAGAATCTTTGGGATCTGGAAGCTGTTGAAAAGGAAGCGTCCGCTGAGGGCCTTCAAGTATCCCGGTTTGAACTGGAATGCTTGCAGGAATGGCTGAACCATCGGCAATCATTGCCAAGTGACCTCCTCGCCTTCTTCGCCGACCGCCTGAAAGTCCATCTCAAGGAAGACGGCATATCGCACGATGTGATCGATGCGGTGTTTGCGCTCGGCGATGATGATCTGGTGCGCGTCACCAACCGTGCCCGCGCGCTGCAGGGTTTCCTCGATACCGAAGACGGAAAGGCGCTGCTGGCCGGATACAAGCGCGCGGCGAACATTCTGAAAGCCGAGGAAAAAACCCTACTTCTTCCCCGCTGCCTTACTAATAAATGT
>CBDUFA010000078.1:0-6419 GCA_965366295.1 uncultured Hyphobacterium sp. | reverse complement strand
TTTCTCGATGCGGCCGGAATCGCCCATGTCTCGGTGGGCTGGGGCGAGGATTTCGCGACGGTGCTGGCCAATCTCGAAACCGTGGGCGGCGCCATCGGGCGTCAAGCACAAGCCGCGCGCCTGGCTGCGGATCTGACCGCCCGCCGAAACCGGCTGAGCGCCCGCGCGGCAGAGCGTAGCCATTCGCCATCGGTTTATTATCTCAGCGTAACCGGCGGCGCGGCCGGCGCCGGGACACTGGTCGACGAGGCCATCCGTATGGCAGGCGGTCGCAATGCGGCAGCCGAGGCGGGAGCGGTGGGCTGGCAACCGGCCGATGCGGAATGGGCGCTGCGGGTTCACCCGGACCTCGTCATCACCACAGCGCCTTCCGTCGCTTGCTGAACGCGGCCCCGCATCTCGAAATCCCGTCATCGGCCTGGTCCTGCGCCGGTCCCGGGCTGCTGGACGCGGCAGAGGCGATCGCCGACCGGCTCGACGATATGGAGCCGGGATCATGAAGGATATCCGCCTCATCGCCCTTCTTGCTGCGGCCTGCGGAATTGCGGCCCTGACCGGGCTCCTCGCTGACGGGTTTCCACTGGCCGCCTGGCTTTCCGGTGATGAAACCGCGGGGCTGATCCTGATCGAGCTGCGCCTGCCGCGCACCCTCCTCGGTTTCGTCGTCGGTGCATCGCTCGGCCTTTCGGGCGCCGCCTTGCAGGGATATTTCCGCAATCCGCTGGCGGATCCGGGCGTGATCGGCGTCTCGTCCAGCGCCGGTCTGGGCGCCGTTGCCGCACTCTATTTCGGCCTTGCCGGGCTGGCCGGGTGGATATTGCCCGCGCTGGCCATTGCCGGCGCAGCTTCGGGCGCCATCACTCTGCTTCTGCTGGCCGGGCGCGGGGCAAGCGCAACCACGCTGATCCTTTCGGGCGTGGCGGTCGGAGCCCTGGCCAATGCGCTGGTCGCGCTGGCGATGAATTTCTCGTCCAACCCCTGGGCCCTGTCGGAGATCGCCTACTGGCTGATGGGCTCGCTGCGCAATACGAGCTGGACCGAGATTGCCATCGCCGGGCCGCTCGCCGGCGCCGGGGCGCTGCTCTTGCTGACCACGCGGCGCGAGCTGGATGCCATGGCGTTCGGCGAGGAGGGCGCGCGGGCCATCGGGCTGAACCTGCGCAGCCTCCAGCTGCGGCTTGTCGCGGGTACGGCGCTGGCCGTCGGAGCCGGGGTCGCCGTGGCAGGCGCGATCGGATTTGTCGGCCTGGTCGTGCCGCACCTGCTACGCCGCCCGACCGGACATGAGCCGTCTCGCCTGCTGATACCGTCGGCACTCGGCGGCGGCGCGCTCCTGATGCTGGCGGATACCGGAACGCGCCTTGTCTCCGGGGATGGCATGCCGCTCTATCTCGGCGTCATGACGGCGCTGCTCGGCGTGCCGTTCTTCTTCCACTTGATTCGCTCCATGGGGAGGCTGGCACCGTGACGGCCCATTTCGCCCTCGACTCGCTCGAATGCCGCTATGATCGGCATGTCGCGCTCCGGATTGACGGTCTCGAACTGCAGGCCGGCGAGGTGACCGCCATCGTCGGCCCGAACGGCGCCGGCAAGTCGACGCTGATCCGGGCGCTGGCCGGTGTGCTGGAACCGGCAGAAGGTGTCGTCCGGCTACAGGGCGTCAATCTCGCGCGTTTCGCCGAGAAAGAACGCGCCCGCCGCATCGCCTATCTGCCGGCCGATTCGCGGCTGGCCTGGCCCATGCTGGCCATTCGGGTGGTGGATCTCGGGCGTTATCCCTGGCTGAAACCCTTCAGCCGGGCGAGCGACGAGGACGACGCGGCCGTGGCCGATGCGCTGGAACGGGCGGGCGCGTCGCCCCTGGCCGGGCGGCCCTTCAACGAATTGTCCTCGGGCGAGAAGGCCCGCGTGCTGATCGCACGGGCGCTGGCCACCCGGGCGCCAGCCTTGTTGCTGGACGAGCCGGCCGCCGCGCTCGATCCGCGCCACCAGATCGCGGTGATGGAAATCCTGCGGCAAGAGGCGGCGCGGGGTGTTTGCGTGGTTTTTGCCGGACACAGCCTCGAGCTTGTCAGCCGCTATGCCGACCGCGTCCTGGTCATTGACGGAGGCGGAATCGCGGCGGACGGGCCACCGCAAGCAGCCTTGGGACCCGACACGCTGCGGCAGGTGTTCGGACTCGAGGCGCCGGGCGGCATCCGGCCGCCTGACTGGACGCTCGCCTAGGCCGAGAAGCTGATCTCCGGCGCCGGCTTGCGGGATTCCCCGGCCGATTCGAGCATGGCCGCCGCGGCCCGCGCGAAAGCGTCGGCCACCGGACCCTCGCCGAACGCCACCGGATGCCCCGTGTCCGAACGTTCGCGCAGCTCGATCGTGAGCGGGATTTCGCCCAGGAATGGCAAGCCGAGTGTCTCGGCCTCTTCGCGCGTGCCGCCATGGCCGAAAATCTCGCTCGGCTCGCCGCAATGCGGGCACAGGAAGACGCTCATATTCTCGATCAGGCCGAGAATCGGTGTGTGGGTTTTCTCGAACATCGCCATGGCCTTGCGGGCATCGTCGAGCGCGAGGTCCTGCGGCGTGCAGGCAATCACCGCCCCGTCCAGTGCCACGGTCTGCGCGATGGCCAGCTGGGCATCACCCGTGCCCGGCGGCATGTCGATGATCAGCACATCGGGTTGGCCCCAGTCTGTTTCATTGAGGAATTGCTGGATCGCGCCCTGGACCATAGGCCCACGCCAGACCACCGGCTGGTCGGGCTTCAGCAGGAAGCCCATCGAGACGACTTTGACGCCATGCGCCATGGCCGGTTCGATTCCCTTGTCCGCCTTTTGCAAGCCGCGGATATCGCGCAGCCCGAACAGGCGGGGAATCGACGGTCCGTAAATGTCGGCATCGAGAATCGCGACCGTCTTGCCCGCCTTTGTGAGGGCGGCGGCGAGATTGGCCGCGACGGTCGACTTGCCGACGCCGCCCTTGCCCGCAGCGACCGCAATCACGAGGCCGGCCGGCTTCGGCGCATCCTTCGCGGCCTGACGTGGGGCTGACGGTGCGCCTTGCGCTTGTTCCTGTGCCGGCGCGCCGCCCTGGCCGCTGCGCTGGATGGTGGTGATCACGCGGACCCGCTCGACTCCATCAATACCAGCGGCGGCAGATTCGATTTCCGACTTCAGCGCGTCCGCATTTTCGCCGGGCGCGGCCTTCAGGACAATTGTGGCAACGCCCTTGTCGATCACAGCGCCGTCGAGCCGCCCGGCATCGGCGAGCCCCTTGCCGGTGGCCGGGTCGCTGATCTGGTTGAGGCGGGCATTGAGGAGGTCGGACATTGAAAGCCTTCCGGGTTGGTTTCCGACAACATAGTCACGCCGCCAGAAACGCCAATGCGGCATCTGCGTGCGAATCTGCAAGGCTTTGATTCAAAGGCTGGAAATGGTGGGCGCGGCTGGGATTGAACCAGCGACCCCTACGATGTCAACGTAGTGCTCTCCCGCTGAGCTACGCGCCCGTCCATCTAAGGGAGGCGAGCTATTAGCGTCGCTCCGCCGACAACGCAAGACGAAGCTGCATCCGGTCTGCGGATGACGCCCACCTGAAGGCCGTATGACTTTTATGCAACATTCACGGCTGAAATACGGCGAAGATGGGGCGCACGCTTTACGAGCGTTCTCACTATGGGGATAGTGCGCTCAGGAAAGTAGCCACTTTCCGGCTGTGCGCGTTCGCCTCGGCGTCAATTCTGCGGCGAACCAAGATAGAAGTCATGAAGGGGTATGACAGTGAGCAGTTTCTGGGATCGTGAGCGCCTCCTGCGCTCGACCATTCTGGCAGGCTTCGCTGCGGCGGGTCTGGCAGGGGCGTCTGCGTATGCGCAGAACGTCGATGAAGATGAACAGGCGGTAGAGGAAGAGGAAGAAGAGGATACGGTTGTCGTTACCGGCTCGCGTATCCAGCGCTCCGAATTCAACTCACTGTCTCCGGTTCAGGTGATTTCGGGCGAAGTGTCCCGCGAAGTCGGCCTTGTGAACGCTGCGGAAATCCTGCAGGCGCAATCGCAAGCGACCGGTACGCAGATCGACACATCGTTCGTCGGCTTTGTGCTCGACAACGGCCCGGGCTCGGTCCAGCTGAACCTCCGGGGTCTGAACCCCGAGCGGACGCTGACCCTGGTCAATGGCCGCCGTCTCGCTCCGGCCGGTATCGGTGGTGCACCGACCTCGCCGGACCTGACGCTGGTTCCGGGCCTGATCATCGAGCGGATCGACCTTCTGCTTGATGGTGCGTCCTCGATCTACGGTTCGGACGCTGTGGCCGGTGTGGCTAACGTGATCCTGCGCCAGGACTTCGAAGGCGTGGAATTCGAATATAACCGCACGACCCCGTTCGATAGCGGTGGTGAGCAAACCCAGTTTGCGGCGGCCTGGGGTATCAACTCCGACCGTGGCTTCGCCGGTTTTGCATTCGAATTTTCGGAAACCGAAGCACAGCTGATCGGTGACCGTGATTTCACCCGTGGTTGCCCGCGCAACTATGAAATCGGCAATGACGGCATCATCCGCGAAGACGATGTCTCGACCTGGGATTTCTCGGGTGCCAATCCGGGTGACATCAATAATGGCCGCAATGTCGGCCTGTACACCGGCGCGAACTCCAACTGTTACACGTCGCTGATCAACCGGATTTTCATTCCGGTCGGTTTCGGTTCGGTCTATTACACGCCGGGTTTCACCAACATGCTGGTGCCGAACTTCTCGGAATCGAACCTGAGCAGCAATGTCGGTGGACCGCTGGGAACCAACGTCTGGTCGTTGGACCGCCTGCTGGGCAATCCGGGGCCGTACACGTCGGACTTCGACTTCGCGTCGCCGTTCTACAACCAGTTCACCGCGTCGAACTACAACACGCAGGACTTCATTCCGGAGCAGCAGCGTTGGTCGTTCTACAGCTATGGCGAACACGACATCGGCTGGGGCAGCAACACGTCGGCTTACTACGAGCTGCTGGTTGCCAACCGTCAGACGTCGATCTTCTCGATCGACCCGGGCTTCTTCCCGACGGTTCCGGGCAACAACCCGTACAACCCGTGTAACCAGACCTCGAACCCGAATGGTGTGAACTGTCTGGCTCTGTTCGGTGTGAACTTCGGCAATCTCGATGTGGTTCCGATTGTCCAGCTTGATGGCGATCGCGATCGCCAGACGGCTGACATCACGCAGATCAGTTCTGTGCTCGGTTTCCGTGGCGACCTGCCCTTCTTCAACTCCTGGAACTATGACATCTGGGCGAGCTATGCGCGCTCGGAAGGCTTCAGCCGCTTCGTCGGTATCGACAATGACCGTCTCCAGCTTTCGCTGAATACGTCGGTCCGTCTGCCGAACGGCCAGGTGGTCTGCGGTATCGACATCGATGGTGACGGTATCCCGGACAATGAAGTCGGCGCCTTCGGCGGCGAGTTCCTGAACAATGTTCCGTGTGTGCCGGTCAACCTGTTCCAGCCTTCGCTGTACCAGGAAGGTGGCGGTGTCCTTTCGCAAGCCGAAATGGATTACCTGCTGGCTCCGGCGACGATCCGCACCGTTTACGAGCAGCTGCTCGTTGGTGGTACGACGTCCGGTACGCTGTTCTCCCTGAACAACGGCACCGACGTTCCGCTCGTCCTCGGTTTCGAATATCGCCGTGACACGATCACGTCGCAGGCTGACGATACCTTTGGCCGCGGCGACATCATCTTCCGGTCGGCTGACCAGGGCGCCACGGGTAACCGTTATCTCTGGGAAGCGTTCGCGGAAACGGAAATCGTTCCGATCCGTGGCCGTCGCTTCGCCGAGGAAGTCACGCTCAACCTGTCCGCCCGCTGGACGGATGAGAGCAATTACGGTTCGGACTTCACCTACTCGATCAAGGGTAACTGGCGTCCGACCAACTGGCTGAACTTCCGTGGTTCGTACGGCACGTCCTATCGTGCACCGAACGCCCGCGAGCAGTTCCTCGCTGGTCAGACCGGTTTCGCCACCGTGTCCGACCCGTGTATCGTGCCGACCGCAGCCCGTGTCGACGACGACAACAACCCGGCCACGCCGCTGGTTTACGTCCCGAACCTCGACACGCGTTCGCAAATCACGATCGCCAACTGTCAGGCAGCCGGTGTCGATCCGTTCTCGCTGGGTCTCGCAGGTAACCTCCTGCCGAACACCTCGGTGGAAACGGCATCGGGCGGTACCACCCTTCTGAATCCGGAAACGTCCCGGTCCCAGACCTGGGGTATCGTGGCCGAGCAGCCCTGGTTCGAAGCCTTCGATCTTCGTCTGGCTGTGACCTACTACGACATCGCTGTGTCCGACTCGGTGAACGAGCCGACCGCAGCCGAGCAAGAGGCCCAGGCCGAGAAAGATGCGAATTCGACCCGGTCTGTCGACCGAAGGGTC
>CBDUFA010000077.1:0-6437 GCA_965366295.1 uncultured Hyphobacterium sp. | reverse complement strand
GATAGAGGTCCCAGACCATGTTCTGCCGAAAGCGCCGCCACCGGTCATGCTCATGAGCACGGATGATGAAGTTCACGATCACGAAACTCGCAGCGGCACCGAGCACCAGCAATGTCCAGTCAAAAAGCGCCGACGAAAGTCCCTTGTCGAGAATTCCCAGATACAGATTTGCCGCCAATGCCAGCAGCAAGGCCGGAACAACAATCCACGCCCATTTGCCACCCAGCCAGCTTCGTGCGGTCCGCCAGCTCATAGGAGATTTCCGATATCGCCGTCGGGCAACACTTCAGCCGACAGCGATGCCAATGCCTGGATCGTCTGCAGGCTGGTCTGCCAGGTTTCCTCGGTGCGGAAGCCGTTGGAGATGGCATCCACGAGTCCCGGCTCTGCAAACGGGTCGCCATTTCCGAGCTGCCATGCCATCTGGAAGTGAGTGATGAATTGCTGCCAGTTCATGAGGAAACGTCCTGCAGCATTCTGCTTGGCGGACCATTCGCTGGCGTCGACGATGCTGCCTGCGTGCATGTTTACCAGCGTTCTGGCCTGCGTGATCAGGCTTTCATGGGCCCAGACATGCGCCAAGGCACGGGCAATTTCCTGCATCGAATGTGGCGTAATCGCATTGTCGGGAAGTTCGACTCCCATGGCGCTGTAAGCTTCATGGACGGAATCGACCTGTTCGAGCCTACGCCGAACAGGATGGAATTCCGGTGCGGCGGCTGAATTCTGTCCAACGGCCATGACGCATTGAATCGCTCCCCTGTTGGCCGTGCGATTGGCGGCCGCCGGGGTCAGATTCCGGTCCCAGTTGAGCGCCTCACCCGAGGCGGACATCATCTGGTGCAGGCTGATGTCATTTTCGCCTTCTTCCGTCGTGGAAAGGTTAGCGGCATTGCTTAGCGCGGCGGCCTGGTAACGGGCGGGCGCACGTCCATGTTGCTTGCGCGTTTCGAGGCAAATTCCATGACGCGCCAATTGTTTCCATCTCGTGCGTGCGCCTTCGCGGGATTTTACGCCGAGCTCTCCCATGGGGAGGACAGTTGTCCAGGCGACTTGAACCAGAATTACACCCCCCAGAAGGAAGAGTTCCCGATTGAAAGCGCCATACAGTTCGGCTCGTTTCAAATAACCCTTGCCCTGCGCTTTTCGAGCCTCTTGTGCGAGGGCGTCACTAGGCGCCTTGTTGGACACGACGGGAAGGTTGGCGTGAACGCCATAAGAGGGTCTCCTGGCTCGCCATGCCGCCAAGGGGGGCGGTTCCCCTCGCAAGCCGGGTGCCAGGGGCGTGGCCATGAAACGTTCAGCAAACCGGTCTTGCTGGAAAGCAGCCTGGGACATTCGTGGACGCAATAGCCGGGCAGAGGCAAAGACGTAACCATGCGCGTTTCGAGAGACCGGGATCTCCTGCATGATCAGAAATCCGGATCCGCAAACACGTAGGACATGCGGCGCAGCAATTCGCCGCTGTCTTCCTTATCCTCGGAAAACCCCAACTCGCTTCGCAAGGCCTCCGGCAAGCGGACGCATTCGAGAATTTTCCGAACAGCATGTTCAACGCCGAGATATCCCGGGGGTAAAAGTGTGAGCGTACGCTTGGCAGCGAATATTCAGCCGCAGCGTTGCTGTCGGATCCCGGTCGTCGCCTTCGCCCGGAGCCTGTCCGCCGGAAAGCGCACCGAAACGTACAAGTTGCCACCAGGCCGCAGCGGCCGGGCAGCTCCATCCCGCCCATTTGCCACCATCGCGCAAGGCAAGGCGAACAAAAAGACCGATGTCTGCCGTTGGGGTGCGTGATGTCTCGTCAACTTGCGAAGTGCGTGCCCAGTCCGAATTCGGATCGAAATTGCCGCCATCCTTGTATTCGAAGGTCAGCGTACCGTCGTCTTCCCGAAAGGCCTGATTACGGCCGACGACGCCCGAAAGCCTCGGCGGCGCCGGCTCTATCAGTGGAAGAAGCTGATCGACCTGCTTTGCGACATGGGATTCCCAGCAGACAAAGTCGGGTTCGATCTCCAGCTCGCGTAAGTATTTCAGGACCGTTTCGCGCGCCTGCTCATGTGGCAACGACGTGTTCTGAGCCATCGGGTCGTAATCATCCAGCATCACGACAAGTGAGACATTCCGCCGATCGCGATCGCGCCAGCCGTGAACGGCCGGCATCACCCACTCCTTGGCCGCGCGTGCCGCGGCCCGGGCTGCTGATTCAAACGTGTCTGCGTCCAGGCAGGTGTAAAGATGGGCGATCTCTACAGACAGGTCGGCGCGTTCTCTGCAAGCTTGTCTGGCCATCGGATCAGGCGTCTTCATGTATGCGGCGTGCGAGCCGCCGGAATGCGTCGTAACAGGGGTCTGCGTCGTCGGTGATGATTTCTTCCTTGATACGCAATTCCTGATGATCCGGGATTGCTGCGAGGAAGCGGTCGGGATCGTCGAGATCCAACGGCTTGCCGGCAAGACGGATCTCCCTGATCCGGTTGCGCAAAGTGCGATCGACATTCTCGGCAAACGTTCGGCTCGGCCCCGTCACCGTGTCAGGCGTCCAGCAGGCGGTGCGTATGATTCGGATGTGTTCTTCGCCGAAGCCTCTCATGCGAGGGTGTTCGAGAAGACTCGACAAGCCTTCGATATGCTGCGGCGTCCAGCGTACATGAATCAGAACCTTGTCAATTGTTCCTCGCCGCTCCTGAACCTGCGAAAGCGCATCAAGCACGTCGGACGACCCTGATCTGACATCGAGCAGAACATGTGCATCCATCGCCGTGAGATTGTCGATCAGGTGTTCCAGCCGCTGACTGAGATTTGAAATTTCCCCAGCCCAGTCGCCAACACCCCGATATCCGGGCAAAAACATCAGCGGCGGGCTGACATTCAGCTTGCCGGCCAGCGGCGTGTCTTCCTCGGCCAGCTTTCTCAGGCAGGTGGGGCCTGGCGGGATATTGGCTCCGGCATCGCCCGAGGCGAGGATGTCGTAGAGGCTGAGCGGAGCCTGAGCGGTGCCGGTTCTCACCTCACCACCGGCCAGTTTGCGAAGGCCGAGAATGGACCCCATGGTCGGCGAGGCGAGATCGAGATCGACCAGGCAGGTCTTTGCCTTCGAATTCTTGTTCAGGTGATAGGCGACATTGGCGAGCGTGACGCTCCGGCCAGCACCACCTTTGTGGGAGACACCCGCGATAACGGCCATGTTGCTATAACTCCCTCTTTTCCCTGATCAGCCGTTCGATAAGCGTCACAAGCATATCGCCAGGACGGCTCTCCGCATTGCGGCGCATTTCGTCGAGCAATGCCCGATCGGACACCGAATCCCCGAGCTCGACAAGCATGGCCTGGGCAATGTCGCGCAGCCTGCTGTCGGCACCTTGCCGTGCAGACTTGAGATCGCACAGCGCGGTCAATCCCTCGATGACGCGCTCGGTATAATACCATGATGCAACCGCGCAATTGCGATCATCGTCACCCGATTCATGATCTTTCCATGGAAGAACCGTCGTGCCATCCGCTGCGTCGAATGCACCGCGTTCGCGCAGTGAATCGGTAAATTCTCGGAAGACCTTGTCAATTCGGTCCCAGCCACGTCCGCGCGAAGTGTGTTCATCGCGGCGAGCTGCCAGATGTTTCCAGATCTCCTCGATCAGCGCCGTCCAACGCAGCTGTAGCCGCGGACTTTCCGACAAGCCCTGGAACCGGATGCAGACCTTCATCAGCTGAGGGGCAAAATCATAGACCGCCCAGGCGTCCTTCTCGATTTCATAGCTGCCTTTCTTCGACTTGCCGGCCTCGGGGCGCGTATAGGCAAGGTCGAACAGCAAGCCGGGCCAGTGCAGATTGAGCGCCGGGTCGCTGGCAGACGGAATGGGTTCTCGCAGGATCACACCCGCTTCCGCCAGTCTCTCGGTCAAGCGGACAAGCCGCGCACTTGTGTCTTCGGAACGGGACAGGCGAGGCGCGATAATCCTGAGGAGGAACAAATTCCAGTAAGGCGAATCCTTGCCATCTGCGGTTCGCCACGGGATGCGTTCCACCAGCCAATCGCGATACTGATCATTGCGCGGTGGCGACAGAGCAAGCGCTTCCCAGAACTCCCGCGTGAGCGTTTCAAGTGTGCGCAACCGGGCAGCCAGCACGACTTGTTCGGAATTCAGAAGCCCGCTTGATTCGAGTTCCGGTGAAAACAGGTCTTCCAGACCATCAAGCGCGATCACCGTAAAATAGAGATAGGGGGCATTTTCCGCAGAAACCGGTGCATTTGCGGCGTGATCTATGACGCGCTTCCAGACCGCTTGTTCGCCACTGATCTTTCGTGTCCCGGACTGGCCATAAAGCCAGTTCCAGTCCGTTTTCGATCGCACGATCGGTCCCCACGACCACCCGCATTCGAAAGCCTGCCCAACGCCTATCGAAAATCCAAGGTCGGTCAGACGCTTCTTGATTTCCCGCAGTTTTGCGATGGTTGGCCGATGCCCGGCATTCTGGTCGTTCTCCTCGCCGGGCCAGGCCCACATGCCAACGCCCTGATCGCCATTCGCATGCCACCCGTCTGCGTTTGCCGCATTGACGGCAAAGGCGCTCAGCAAGCCACGGAGGCACTCGGTCAGCCGCTCGTCCGACAGCGTCCAGAGCTTCTCGGCAAGGGACATCGTTTCGTCTTCCTCGCCGACATCAGGATGACCGTTGATAATACGATGCGCCAGCCGCTTGCAGATGATGCAGAGCGACATACCCATCGAATAGGCATCCGTGACGCTGGCATTGCTGATCTTGCTGTCTGGCGCGAAATAGGCGGGCGTCTGGAAATTTTGCTGTCCGTCCTTTCCGACATTCCGCTCGAAGTGTGTGATCAGGAATTCCAGAATGACCTGCAAGAAACCGGAATAGCTCGACACCGATTTGAATCCACGAACGGTTTCGCGCAATTCCTTGCTGGCATTGGACGACATGGCCTCAAGCCGCCATTCGGGCAATGTGTCCTGCGGATAGAAAAAACTGAGAACCTGCTCGGTTTCGAGAATGGCATTGGCAACGTCACCGGAGGGGTTTCGCCAGTCCTGCCAGATGTCTGCGTCCCGATCGTCGGCGAACGGGGCGAGTGTGAAGTGCAACCAACGCTCGATAACCTCGCGCAGCTCACCGTCCGCATCAATGGCCATTTGCGGCCTCCCCCGCCACTATTTCGAGTGTTAATGAAATCATATCAAACGCATAAAGACCATAGGCGCGGAGACGAAAGCGAAGGTTTTTGCACAGACCGGCAACCGTGGCGGGTATAGGGTCAAGACCTTCGCCGCGCCATGCCATGGTCTGGCGGGCCGCAAGCCGATACAAGACCGGCATGTCCGATTCACCCAAATCCCCGCCGCTGGCCGGTATTGTTCTGGCGGGAGGGCGCTCCACCCGGATGGGGGCGGACAAGGCCGGCCTGGTCTGGAATGGGCGCAGCTTTCTCGCCCATGCGCGGCGGACGCTGCAGGATGCGGGCTGCCGCTGCATCCATGTCAGCGGCCTGACGGGTGAGGCTGGCAATATCCCTGACGCGACACCCGGTGCCGGTCCCGCCAGCGCGATGGCTGGCCTGATCACGCAGATCCCGCTGTCACACGGTGGCTATCTGTTCCTGGCGGTCGACACACCGCTGCTGCGGGCGGGCGACATTGCGCGTCTGGCAGACGGCGCGCCCGTTCGTGCGCAGGCATTTTCCGGTCATCCGTTGCCGTGTTTTATCCCGGCGGGCATGCATTTGACCGCCGAGCCAGGACAATCCGTGTTCCGGCTGCTGGAGTCGGCGCGGGTTGAATGGCTGGCTCCGGATGCCGGCCTCACGAAACGGCTATTGAATGTGAACACGCCGGACGACCTCAGCCGATTGCGTGGACCGGGCTGAATTGCGATATACATTGTGAATGCCGCCGCCGGAGTGCGCCTTGAACCAGCTGACAGAAACCGTGGCGCGGCCCCGACTCGTCGACCGGTTCGGCCGCCAGATCACCTATCTGCGGCTGTCGGTCACCGACCGGTGCGATCTGCGCTGTCTCTATTGCATGAAGGCGCAGCCGGACTTCCTGCCAAAATCGGAACTGCTTTCACTCGAGGAGCTGAACACCATCTGCGAGCGCTTTATTGCGCGGGGCGTGACCAAGATCCGGATTACCGGGGGCGAGCCGCTGGTGCGGCGCAATGTGGTCTCCCTCATCGAGGCGCTGGGCCAACGCATCGGACACGGGCTGGACGAACTGGCGCTGACCACCAACGCCACCCAGCTGGACCGGTTTGCCGACCGGATTGCCCGGGCGGGCGTGCGGCGGGTGAATGTTTCCCTCGACACGCTGGATGACGTGAAGTTTGCCCTGCTCACGCGGGGCGGCAAGCTGGAGCAAACACTGGCCGGGGTGCGGGCGGCCAAACACGCCGGGCTGAAAGTGAAGATCAATGCCGTTGCATTG
>CBDUFA010000076.1:0-6447 GCA_965366295.1 uncultured Hyphobacterium sp. | reverse complement strand
ATCGCTGCCATGGAGGGCAGATTATCGCGATCCGCCCGGCAACGCTACCGGCGAAGCGCGGGCCCCGTGCGTCTCGGAGCCCGCATTTCGGCCTCAGTCGAAGGCCTGTTCGCCCGAGGCGCCATGGCCGCCGGCCGCCAGCGTGTCGGCGATATAGGTGTCGATCACCTCGGCCAGAACGGGCAGGGGCAGGGAGCCATTGCGCAAGACCGCATCGTGGAAATCGCGAATGTCGAACTGTTCCCCCAGCGCGGCTTCGGCGCGGGCGCGCAGATCGAGGATGAAGAGCCGTCCGATCTGATAACCGGTGGCTTGTCCCGGGAAGACCACATAGCGCTCGACCTCGTTGACGATATTGCCAACCGGGTAGGGCGTGTTCTCGGCCATGTAATCGATGGCCTGTTCGCGGGTCCAGCCATAATGGTGCAGGCCGGTGTCGACGACCAGGCGCGCCGCCCTCAGGGATTCCATCGAGAGCCGCCCGAAATTCGCGTAGGGATCGTCATAGAGCCCCATTTCCAGCGGCAGGTATTCGGCATAGAGCCCCCAGCCCTCATTATAGGCGGTGTAGCTGCTGAACTGGCGGAAGGTCGGCAGACCTTGCAATTCCTGCTGGATGGAGCGCTGCATGTGATGGCCCGGAATGCCTTCATGATATGCCAGTGCCGCCATCTGGTAGATCGCCATGTCCGACATGTCATAGAGATTGGCGTAGTAGATGCCGGGCCGCGAGCCGTCGGGTGCGGCATTGGTGTAGAAGGCCTTGCCGGCGAATTGCTCGCGGAAGGGTTCGACCCGGCGCACCTCGATCTCGGCTTGCGGCAGCGTGTTGAACCAGTCCGGCAGACGCGCGCGCATGTCCGCGATCAGGCGAGTGGCCTCGGCGAGATAGGCTTCGCGGCCCTCATCGGTGTTGGGATAGTAGAATTGCGGATCGTTGCGGGTGTACTCGAAGAAGTCCTGCACGGAGCCTTCAAATCCGACCTCCGCCATGATGTCGCGCATCTCGCCATGAATGCGTTCGATCTGTTCCAGCCCGGTCTGGTGAACTTCTTCAGCCGTCAGCTCCAGCGTGGTGTGTGAAGCCAGCAGCGAATTGTAGAAGGCTTCGCCGTCGGGATAGGCATAAACGCCCTCGGCTTCGATCGCGCCTTCGCGGTGACGGCGCAGCATGTCGCCAACACGCTGATAGGCGGGCCCCCAGTTTTCCAGCAGCGCGGTGCGGCCGCGTTCCAGCAGGTCTTCACGGGTGGCGTCGTCGATCTCGAGCGCGCCGACCTTGCGCTGGAAATCGGCCCAGATCGGATGATCCGGCCCGTCGGTGAAGGGCGCGCCGCTGGCGAGGCCGTCCACGGTCTGGATAACGGCGTCATACATCCATTCCGGTCCGCGAATGCCGTGCTCAAAGCGATAGTCCGCCTCGGCAATCAGCCCGTCGAACAGGTCATCGACCGTCTCGATACGCTGGATATAGGCCTCGGCATGCTCGACACTGGCGATGCGATGCTGGGCCGACAGGAAAGCCGGAGCGCCCGCTTGCGGTCCGAAAAGCTGGTTGAAGATCAGGCCGTGACGGCGGAATTCGAACTGGCGTTCGGCATTCGCGACCTCGTATTCGAACAGGCGGTAGGACATCTGCGCGGTGTCATCGAGCGCATCGAAGTCGAAATGCGTGCGCATGTAGTCGAGACGGTCCAGCGCGATCTGGTGGGTTTCGACGGCGAAGGCGTCGCCGACCTCATTCCAGCGGCCATAATCCGCGTCGATGATGCCGCGGCCGGTCTTGGCCTGCGGGAAGCGCTCCAGATCCTCGGCATCCAGCTCGGCAAACCAGTTGTTGAGGCGTTGGCTCTCGGTCTCGGCGGCCTCTTGCGTCGTGTCCTGGGCCATCGCCACGGACGCAGGCAGGATTGCCGTCAGCGCGCAGGCGGCCAAGCCGGCCAGCAAATATTTTTTCATTGGAGTCTCCCCGGATTGAATTCACCCGGCTGTAGAACGATCATCATGACGGCGGTCTGTCATGGGCATTACCAGTCTTCAATGTGAGTGAAATTCGATCAAATATGCGCGAATGCGTGGCAATAAGGAAGATATTTGCGCAATTCCCGGGTCTTGTTTTGGGCGGGACATTTCCCATTTCTACCGGAGCCGCAATCCAGCGGTTCGGGGAGACAAAGATGAAACTCACCTATGCCGGCCTTGCGGCCATCCTTTCGGCCACGGGCGCGATCGCGGATGACCAGATCATCGTCGTCAACAAGGGCGCCGATTCGATCTCGATCCTCGACGCGGCGAGCTATGAAGCCGCCGGCGAAGTCACGGTCGGGGCCAATCCGCACGAAGTCTATGTCTCGCCGGATGGGCAGACGGCCTATGTGTCGGACTATGGCGGCGCACAGGGCACCACGATCTCCGTTGTCGACCTCGAGAGCGCCGTGCGCACCGATGTCTGGGAGTTGCAGGGCAATCGCGGACCGCACGGCATCTGGGTCTCCGAAGACGGGGCGCATGTCTGGGCGACGACGGAGACCAGCGGGACGGTGATCGAACTGTCGTCCGCGACCGGCGAGATCACCCATGTCTGGGAAACCGGCCAGCGCGTGTCCCACCAGCTGATCCCGACCCCGGATGGTCAAAAGCTCTATATCGCGAATATCGGGTCCGGCTCGGTGACCGTGATCGACCGGCGCACGAATGACGTGACGACGGTGCCGACCGGCGCCGGGGCGGAAGGTATCGATGTCTCGCCGGACGGCACGGAAGTCTGGGTCACCAATCGCGCGGACAACACGATCTCGGTGATCGACGTGGCGACCGATACGATCCTGGAAACCTTCCCGTCTGGCGGCACGCTGCCGATCCGGGCGCGCTTCACCCCGGATGGGCAGGAGGTCTATATCTCCAATGGCACCTCAAACCAGGTCGCCGTTTTCCACGCCGAGAGCCGCGAATTGCTGGCAACGATCGATGTCGGGGCGGTGCCCATCGGTATCCTGATCTCGCCGGATGGCGACCGCGCTTTCATCGCCAATACGCAGGACGATTTCGTGACCGTGATCGACACGGACAGCCGTGAAGTGGTGGCGCAGATTCCGACCGGTGATGAGCCCGACGGGCTCGCCTGGGCCGACCGCTAATCGTCGGCGGATTCGTCCTCGTCCTTGCGGTCGAGCGAGATATTCCGGCCGACCAGTGCGGCGGCCAGGACTGACCAGATGCCCAGCGAGGCCGCGATGGCGGGCTGGCCGCCCATGATGGCGGCCACGCCGCCGAGCAGGATCACGCCCATGCCGGCCTGGATGCGGCGGCAATTGCAGGGCGTGCCCAGCGCGTCCATCACCGACTCGATCTCCTGCGTGTTGTAGATATTCCCGGCCGTCAGCAGCGTGATCACTACAATGGTGACGATCCAGCCGCGCACCAGGGTCTGCATCACGTCGAACCCGGCATCGGCGACGAAGAAGGGCAGGATTCCCAGCACCAGAAGGGCCGGGATCGCCGCTCGCTGGGGCAGGGAGCCGCGCTCGAAAAACTCGTCAATGCCCAGCGCGATCGCCGAAATGAAGGGCATCCACCAGGCGCCATCGACGAAAACCGCGCCGACATTCAACAAAACCAGGATGACGATGTCGCCGGTCCGGGCTTGCGGGCCCACGGTCCGGTTGACGATCCGCACCGCGAACAGCATCGCCGCCAGGGCAAAGAAGTCGAACCCGTATCCGACCGCGGTCGCGAGCACGGCCAGCGCCATGGCGATGAAGGCCGTGGCGTTGTGGTCCGGGTCCATTTCCCGTCCCAGCGCCCAGGTCAGGAAGGCCGCAAACAGCCCGGTGAACGCGGTTCGCGCCGCATCCGCCATCCCGGCCCCGCCAAACGCCGAATAACCGAACAGGCCGACCGCGATAACGGGCAGCAGGATGATGACGGCGAGATTGGTCGGGTATTTCGGCTCGACCGGGCGGGCGAGCGAGGAGATTTTGTGGACTGGATGGCTCATGGCGCTTCCCTGTTTCGCGCGTCAACTTATCGCTATCGCCCGCAATGGGAAGCAGGGTAAACTGCGATCCATGTTCACGCCGTTGCTCATTGCTTCCATTCTCGTGGTTTCGACCGTCATCATCCACATGGTCGGGCTGGTCGGTCTGATGGCGTTTCTTCAAGCCCGGTCGGGCCGGATAAGGCCGTTCAAATCATCCTTCCGGCAGGGCATTTTCATTGTCATGATCGTGCTTGGCCTGGTCGCCATTCACGCGGTCGAGATCTGGATCTACGCCCTGTTCTACAATTTTGCGGGCGTGTTCGGCTCGATGGAGGAAGCGCTCTATTATTCGACATCGACCTTCACGACGGCGGGTTTTGGCGATGTGGTGATCGAGGGCGACTGGCGAATCGTCGGTGCGCTGGAAAGCTTCAACGGTTTCTTGCTGATCGGCTGGTCGACAGCCTTCCTCGTGGCGCTGATCGGGCGCATGCGCACGATGGAAATGGACTGGCTCGACCGGCTCAGGAACAGTCACGACTAGCCGGGTGGCTTGCCCCGCGCGCGCCAAGCGCGGTAAACCCGGGAAAACCCTTCATGCGGGGCGAGGAAAAGGGCTTTCATGTTCGAGAAAATACTGATCGCCAATCGCGGCGAGATTGCCGTGCGCGTCATCAAGACCTGCCAGCGTCTGGGCATCCGGACGGTTGCGGTCTATTCCGAGGCCGATGCCGGGTCGAAAGCCGTCGACATGGCCGACGAAGCCGTCTTCATCGGGCCGCCGGCGCCGGGTGAAAGCTATCTCCAGATCGAGAAGATCATTGCCGCTGCCAAGCAGACCGGTGCCGAGGCCATCCATCCGGGTTTCGGCTTCCTGTCCGAGAACCCCAAATTTCCGATTGCCCTGAAAGAGGCCGGGATCGAGTGGATCGGACCGAATGTTCACGCCATCGAGGCGATGGGCGACAAGATCACCTCGAAGAAGTTTGCGGCCGAAGCCGAGGTCAACACCGTGCCGGGGCATATGGGGCTGATCGAGGACGCGGACGAGGCGGTGAAAATCGCCAGCGAAATCGGCTTCCCGGTGATGATCAAGGCGTCGGCGGGCGGTGGCGGCAAGGGCATGCGGATTGCCTATAGCGAAAGCGAGGCGCGCGACGGTTTCCAGTCCGCCCGCAATGAAGCCCGCTCGTCATTTGGCGACGAACGCATTTTCATCGAGAAATTCATCGAGCGGCCGCGGCATATCGAGATCCAGGTCCTGGGCGACCGGCATGGCAATGTGATCCATCTCGACGAGCGCGAATGCTCGGTGCAGCGGCGAAACCAGAAAGTGCTGGAAGAAGCCCCGTCGCCCTTCCTCGACAAGGCGACGCGTGAAGCCATGGGCGCGCAGGCCGTGGCGCTGTCGAAAGCGGTCGATTACGACAGCGCCGGCACGGTGGAATTCATCGTCGACCAGGACAAGAATTTCTATTTCCTCGAAATGAATACCCGCCTGCAGGTCGAACACCCGGTCACCGAGCTGACGCACGGAATCGATTTGGTCGAACAGATGATCCGGATCGCGGCCGGTGAAAAACTGGAGCTGCGCCAGAAGGATATCAAGATCAATGGCTGGTCGGTCGAGGCGCGGCTCTATGCCGAAGACCCGTATCGCGGCTTTCTGCCCTCGATCGGGCGGCTGAAGCGTTATTCGGAGCCGGCTGAAGGTGCGCTGGGCGAGGGGACGCTGCGGATTGATTCGGGCGTGCGCGAGGGCGATGAAATCTCGCTGTTCTACGATCCGATGATCGCGAAGGTGGTATCGCACGGCAAGACGCGCGAAGCCGCCATCGATACGCTGCTGGAAGGCCTCGACCGCTACCATGTCGAGGGGCTGCAATCGAATGCGCCCTTCCTCGCGGCGTGCCTGGAGGAAGAAGACTTCCGCAGCGGCGAGATCCATACCGGCTATATCGCGGAAAAATTCCCCGACGGGTTTGACGGAACGGTTCCGAGCGAAGAGCAGACCAAGATTATCGCGGCGACTGCGGCGTTCATTCACGCCGTTTACATGCGCCGTGCGGCCCGGACGAGCGGACGCATGACGCCGGCGCCACGGATCCATGTCGAGGAATGGGATGTGCTGATTGATGGCGATCGCATTCCGGTGGAAATCGATCTTCCCGATGATGCCATTGGTGGCGGTACGCCGGCGAAAATCTGGATGCCGGAGCTCGATGGCAAGGCGATGGAGCTCGAAACGGCCTGGTTGCCCGGCGAACACCTGTTCGATGGCATGCTGGATGGCGAGCATTTCGCGGTCGAGTTCAAGAATCTGACCGAGGGTCTGCGCTTGCGGCACCGCGGCTATTCCACGACCGCCATCGTGGCGACTCACCGGTCTGCGGACCTGCATGCCCTGTTGCCGGAAAAGGATGAAAGCGCCTCGGCCAAGCAGGTGACCAGTCCCATGCCCGGCCTTG
>CBDUFA010000075.1:0-6486 GCA_965366295.1 uncultured Hyphobacterium sp. | reverse complement strand
CATGGCCTTGATCGAAGCCCGCAACGTGGCCGAGCGAGCCGAGGGCGAAAGCCGCGCAGCCTTCGAGGCGCGGCTCGAGGAATCCGAACAGATCGCGGCCGAACTGGAAGAAGAGCTCCAGGAACGCAGCGCCGAGCTCGAAGAGCGGATGCGCAGCAATCCCGACATCTTGCGCCTCGCGCGCAGGTCGGGTGAACGGCTGGTCTTCGTCGATGAACCCGGCGGCCGCATTATCCAGTCACAGCAGGGACCATCCATCATTGTCGATGGCAATCGCTACCAGCTGAATGGCCGCTATCAATGGGTGTTCGAGGGCGCGCCGGAAGCCCCGTCACCGCCGGATGCACTCGGCCCGAAAGGCCCGGGCGATCCCGAAGCGCCGTCCGAGATGCCCGAACTCGCCGGGAACGACTGATCAGTCCTTCTTAGCGTCCGGAACGACAACCCGCAGGCTGAGATCGCGCAATTGCGCATTGTCAGCCGGTGCCGGTGAATTCATCAACAGGTCGGCCGCTTGCTGGTTCATCGGGAACAGGCTGACTTCGCGCAGGTTCTTCGCCCCCACGAGCAGCATGACGATGCGGTCGACGCCGGCGGCCATGCCCCCGTGCGGCGGCGCGCCATACTGGAAGGCCCGGTAGAGGGCGCCGAAGCGCTCCTTCACCACGTCCGGGCCAAGGCCGGTGATCCCGAACGCCTTGATCATGGTTTCCGGCACATGGTTCCGGATCGAGCCGGAAGCGATCTCGAAGCCATTGCAGACGAGGTCATATTGCTGCGCCTTCAGCGCCAGCAGCGCCTCGGTGCCTTCGGCCTCGGCAGCTTCCAGCGCTGCCATGCCGCCCTTGGGCATGGAGAAGGGGTTGTGCGAGAAATCGATCTTCTTGTTGTCCTCGTCCCATTCATACATCGGGAAATCGACAATCCAGGCCAATGCGAACCGGTCGGTGTCGACCAGGTTCAGCTCGGCCGCGGCTCGGTCGCGCGCCTTGCCGGCGAATGAGGCAAAATCGCCCGGCACACCGGCCACGAAGAAGACGGCATCGCCATCGGCCAGGTTCAGCTGCTGGCGGATCGCATTGGTGCGCTCCTCGCCGATATTCTTGGCAATCGGGCCGGCCCCCTCGCCATCGCGGAAGAAGATGTAGCCCAGGCCCGGCTGACCTTCTTTCTGCGCCCAGGAATTCATCCGGTCGCAAAATGCACGGCTGCCGCCCGACGGGGCCGGGATCGCCCAGACTTCCACTTTCGGGTTCTTTTCGATCATGCCGGCGAAGATCTTGAAGCCGGAACCGGCGAAATGCTCGGTCACGGCCTGCATCTCGATCGGGTTACGCAGGTCCGGCTTGTCGGTGCCGTATTTCGCAATCGCCTCGTCATAGGGGATTCGCGGGAATTCCGGCGTCACCGGCTTGCCTTCGGCGAAGTCCTCGAACACGCCGCGGATGATCGGCTCCATCGTGGTGAAGACATCTTCCTCTTCCACGAAGCTCATTTCCACGTCGAGCTGGTAGAATTCGCCCGGCAGGCGGTCGGCGCGCGGGTCCTCGTCGCGGAAGCAAGGCGCGATCTGGAAATAGCGGTCGAAGCCGGACACCATGATCAGCTGCTTGTATTGCTGCGGCGCCTGCGGCAGGGCGTAGAACTGGCCCGGATGCAGTCGCGAGGGCACCAGGAAGTCGCGCGCGCCTTCGGGCGAAGACGCGGTCAGGATGGGCGTGGCGAACTCGAAGAATCCGGCAGCGGCCATCTTGTCGCGCATGGCGCGGATGACTTCCACGCGGCGCATGATGTTGGCGTGCAGCGTCTCGCGGCGCAGATCGAGGAAACGGTGCTTGAGGCGCACTTCCTCAGACCATTCCGGCTCGCCGAAGACCGGCATCGGCAATTCCTCGGCCGCGGACTGGATCGCCACCTCCTCGACGCGGATCTCGATCTCGCCGGTCGGCAGATTGGTGTTCACGGTTTCCGCGGAACGGGCGACCACGCGGCCGGTGATGGTGACCACGCTTTCCACGCGCACGCGCTCGAGTGTTTCGAAATGCGCATTCTCCGGTTCCAGCACGCACTGGGTGATGCCGTAATGGTCGCGCAGATCGACGAAAAGCAGACCGCCATGGTCGCGCTTGCGGTGGATCCAGCCCGAAATGCGGGCGGTGGTGTCGACATCGCTGGCGCGAAGCTGGGCACAGGTGTGCGAACGATAGGCATGCATGGCGAAAATCCGTTCCGGGAACGCTGTGAATTGAACCGGCGCGACATGGCGGAGATGGACCGGGATTGTCAAGAAATTGCGGCAGATTCTCTTTGCAGGTGAGTCGCACAGGTACAAATTGAATTGATTTTTTTTAGAGTCTGTCTAATTCGTCTTCAGGGGACCAAAACGGAATAAACTGATGAAGATACTGATTGTCGACGATGATGATGGTGATGTCATGATCACGGAGTCGTGCCTGAACAGCAACGATAACCGCCTTGAGGTGCTGCGCGCCTATGATGGCGGCGACGCTCTGGCAATTCTGGAAGCCGAGAGTACACCACCGGATCTGATCCTGTTGGATCTGAACATGCCCGGGATTGATGGTCACGCGGCGCTGGAAAAGATTCGCAGCTCCAGAACACACCGGATGACTCCGATCGTGGTCTTCACGACATCAGGTGCGCGCAAGGACATCATCCGTGCTTTCGAAAACCGCGCCAATGCCTATGTCCAGAAACCCGGTAATCTGAGCGAGTTCCGTGAGGCAATCCGGAACATCCAGATGTTCTGGTTGAAAACAGCAAAGCTGCCACATCTCGCGGCTCATGGCTGAGCTTGATGGTGATCTCAGCCACATTCTGCGGCTGACAGAAAATTTCGGCAGAATAGGCTACTGGCGCGTCGATATCGCGGCACAATCCGTATTCTGGTCCCGCGAGGTTTTCCTGATCCACGGACTGCCGCCAGATCAACCCGCTCCCCCACTTGCCGAGGCGATCAACTGCTATCACGACGACGACGTCGCGATGGTGCAGGAAGCGATAGATCTGGCCACCCGCAAAGGGGAGCCGTTCGAATTCTATGGTGCACGGATTGTGCGTCCGGACGGAGAGATTCGCCGGGTTTATTCGCATGGCGAAGTCACCACAGATGACGACGGCAAGCCGGTTCTGATTGAGGGCGTATTCCGTGACGTCACGAAGGAATTCGAACTGAATGAGGTCGCCCGGGCCGCACGCGCACGGTTGGATTTGCTGGTCGAGTCAGGGGTCGGAATCTGGGAATGGGATCTGGAAACCAACACCGTTATCGTTACCCGGCAGCTTGCCCAAATGCTGGATCGCGGTGACCGCGAGCTGGTTGCAGATTTTGATGCATTCATGCGTGGCATCCCGGAAAGCGATCAGCCACTGGTCGAAGCTGCGCTGCACCGGCATCTAAACGAGGGCAAGCCCTACATTCTCGAACACCGGGCCATCAAACGAGACGGCTCGATCGTCTGGATGAAATCACGGGGGCAGGCCGAATACAACGAAGCCGGCAAGCCGATCCGGATCGTCGGCTGGACGGAAGACACCACCGAAACGCGTGCGCGGGAATTGCTTGACCGCACCATTTTCAATGCTGTGCCCGTACTGATCTGGCTGAAGGATCGGGACAACAATATCCTGCGCCTTAACCAAACATCGGCCGATACGCTCGGTGCGGCCATCGCGGAAATTGAAGGCCGGAATACCTACGATCTGTTCGGAGAAATGGCCGCGAAATACCATCAGGATGATCTTGAGGTTATTGACAGCGGCAAGCCCAAATACGGGATCATCGAAGCCTATACGCCTGCAGGCCGGGCGTCTGGCTGGATCAAGACCGACAAGGTCCCGATGGAGGATGAGTCTGGAAACGTGACCCGGCTGCTCGCCGTGTCTACCGACATATCCGAACTAATCAGCACCCAGGAAGCGTTACGGATCAGCGAGGAGCGTTTCCAGCTGGCAGCGCAAGGCGCGGCTGTCGGTATCTGGGATCGCCCGGATATCACGAAGGACGAGGAATACTGGTCCGATCAATTCTATCGACTGATCGGATATGAACCCGGCGAAATCAAACCTTCTATTTCGTCATTCCGCAGCCTGCTGCACCCGGATGACGTACCGATGATGGAAGCGGCGGCAGCTCATCATACACAAACGGGCGATCCCTTCCGGATTGAATGCCGGATGAAGCACAAGACAAAGGGTTACCGCTGGTATGTAGGGACCGGTGTCGCGTCGTTTGACGAGCATGGCAAACCTGTCCGGATGGTTGGATCGATCAACGATATTCACGATTCGAAGACAGCTGCGAACATGTTGATCGAGGCCAATCGCGAGCTTGAGCGATTTGCCTACATTGCGTCTCACGACCTTCAGGAACCGCTTCGTAAAATCCGGCAATTCTCCGAATTGCTGGAAACCGAGATGGCAGATAATCTTAGCGCGAATGCGGCAACCTATCTCCGCTTCCTGGCGGATGCGTCCCAACGGATGCAGATGCAGGTCCAAGGATTGCTTGAATATTCACGTACCGGACGCACGGCAATCGAAACCGAGTTATGCGATGTCGCCCAGATCGCTCGGACCGCATGGGACGACCTGTCCGAAGCCCGGCGTGAAATCGATGCAGATTTGCAGATTAACACGCCGGTCAGCGTTCAGGCTGACCGCAAGCTGCTCTACCAGCTGATGCTGAACCTGTTGGGCAACAGTTTGAAATACCGGTCTCCCGACCGGCAGGCGATCATTCACGTCACCACGGAAGCGGGTAGCAATTCAACGATCATCCAGGTGTCCGATAACGGCATCGGATTCGCTCCTGACCAGGCGGACTCGCTGTTCCGGATATTCAGCCGCCTTCACAGGAAGGAAGAAATTCCCGGCGCCGGGATCGGCCTGGCCTTATGCCAGCGGGTGATGCAATTGCATGACGGCACGATCACAGCGGACGCCAAACCTGGCGAAGGTGCCACTTTCAGGGCCGAATTTCCCGACCTCCAGGATTAGTCCACGCTGTCATTGGCGCAGCCGCGGCGGCTGTCCTCGACAGGCACAGCTTGCCAATCCGGATTTACTCTCTGCAGAACGCGGAGAATTGGCCGAACGCCCAAGAAAACCGGCATGGCTGCCTGATTTCAGCCGTCGAGCTGAACTCAGCGGCTGGCTGCACTGCTATCTGCCCTGACCGCCCTCGCCGCATAACATCCCGGCTTGGCATTGTGCAGGTGAACATAGGCGATGCCGGGATCGGCAAACAGGGTATCCAGCTTCCCGGCGACCGCGTCGCCCTGCGCCAGCTCGGCCGCGCGCAGCATGTGATCGGATCCGAACCCGCGTAGCGACAGCACGCGCAGCTTCAATGCATCGGGTACTTCCCCCGGTGCGGGGCTGGCCTCTTCAGCATCCTGCCGCACGAAAATGGCGTGCGCGGCCTGATAGGGCGTGGCCTCCGGCAAGTGCTTATAGTTCATCAGGTGGACGACCTCTCCGATACGCGCGTCTTCCAGGCTGACCCGGCAAGGAAAGCCCGGTGAGACGTTCGCTGTCATCCGGACAATGTTGCGGCCGGCCAGTTCCTCGTCCGTCAGGTCGTTGAATCCGTTCGTGATATCCCGGTTCAGGGGCACAATCTGAAACGTCATGGCATCCTCCATCCTGCCACTCTTATTGCCCTGCCCGAACCGCACCGCCACCCGCTTCTTGCGATGTAAGTAATTATTCACTTGCATTCGATTTCGACGCGCGCTATCCAGAATGTGAATGAACGCTCACTCATCGAACTGGAGACATCGAGCGATGGACACCTATCTGGACAAGGACCTGCTGGAACGCGGCCCCGAGGACCGGGGAATCACCGGCCGGCCGGGCTCGACCAAGGCCCGGATCGAACGCAACGCGCTGAAACTGTTCGCCGCCCAGGGCGTTGATGGGGTCTCGATCAAGGAGATCGCCAAAGCATGCGGGATTTCCGACGGCGCGATGTACCGCCATTTTGACAGCAAGGAATCGCTGGCGCACACGCTGTTCCAGGCGATCCACGCCAATCTGGTCGCGATTCTGAAGGAAAAGGTGGCGCCCTATGACGGGCTGGAAGCCACCGTGCGGGCGGTGGTTACCGCCTATTGCGAGCTGGCCGAGAACGATCCGGCGGCCTTTGCCTATCACCTGACGGCGCGCAACACCGTGCTGGCGCGCGCAGGCGATGGCGGGGCGGACCCGTCCACCCTGCTCGCCTACCGGCTGGAAGCCGCCATGGGCGCAGGTGATGTGCCGCGCGGTGATCCGGAGCTGAAATCTGCCATGGCCATGGGCGTTGTCCTCCAGGCGGCGGAATACCGTCTGTACGGACGCATCACCACGCCCCTCACCGATCTGATCGACACGTTCACGGCGGCCGTCATGGCTGTCCTCAGAAGCGAAGGATAAGGACCATGCGCTCGGCGATCTTCAATATCCTCTACTGGACCATTTCCG
>CBDUFA010000074.1:0-6505 GCA_965366295.1 uncultured Hyphobacterium sp. | reverse complement strand
GATCGACCGGTATCATCTCTACCATGTGAACCATGATCAGGTCATGCAGCTGTTTGACCGCTACATGCTGCTGGAAGAGTATATAGAAGGTCAGAGGCTGGGATTCTTTGCATTTGAGAAATCGCGCGAATAATCGACTTGTGGCCTGGCCGCTGGAGCTTTTGTTCGCGCTTATCAGATTTGCCCGGTTTTTCTGGCAGGCTCTGAACACAGGCGTTTTCTGGCTTCTGAGTTGGTTGTTCGCCGGCCTGGCCCGGCTGGTCCGCTTTTTCCGGCGTACGCCCAGGACCGCTTGGGGTATCACCCCCATCGTCAATTCGATTGCGCTGGCCGCGGCAGACCGGCAACTCGGTCTGCAGTCGGACACGATTGTATTCTCGTCAAACCATTTGCAGAGCCGTTTTTCCCGGGACTATGCCCCGGCCGATAGCTGGTTCCGGTCGCGAGGGCGTTATTTTCACAGTGTTTTCCGGCACGCAGTCCTGCTGATGGAAATGCTGCGGCTGGACCAGATCAATCTCTATTTCGACCAGGGCATCCTGCCACCCGTCCGCCGGTACGGCGTGAAGCGCGTGGAGCTGCGTGCATGGCAGCGGGCTGGTGTGGCGGTTCGCGGTCTCGCATTCGGCGCTGATGTCCGGACGCGGGAGACAGCCACGGCTGCGGGGGAACCAAACGCCTGTACCCTGTGCCCGACGCCGGGCAGGTATTGTATCTGCGATGCTGACGAGCAGGCCGAATCCATGGCGCCATGGCTGGAATTCGATCGGCCGCGTTTTGCCATGCTAGACATGATCGACCAGGTCCCGGGAGCAGCGAATTTCAACTACTGGCCGGTCGAGACGTCGGCGATCAAAGCGCGCCCGCCCGAGGGCAAGGCGGATGCGCCGCTGCGGATTTTCCACGCCACCAATCACCGCTTCTTCAAGGGAACCGATGCTTTTCTCGGGATCCTCGAAAACCTGCAAGGACAGGGCTGCCCCATCGAGATCGACATCGCCGACAAGGTCAGCCGCGAGGACGTGCTGGCGCGGATGGCCGATTGCGATCTTGTGATCGACCAATTCCTGATCGGGGCCCATGGATATTTCGCGCTGGAAGCCATGGCGATGGGCAAGCCGGTCATGGCCTTCTTGCGGCATCCCGAGCGGATGCGGGCACCAGAATTGTGCCCGGTCATCAATTGCCGGCTCGAAATTCTTGCGGATGTGATCAAGCGGTTTGCGGCTGATCGCGACCGTCTGCGGCGCATCGGCTTGGCGAGCCGGGCTTATGTCGAAGCCTTCTACAGCACCGACCGGATTGCCATTGAGCTCGCCGGGCAATACCGGGCCGAAGCGCACCTCAATCCGTCGCAACTGCGCGCCATCCGAGACCGTGTGGAAAATCTCGAAGCGGACAATGCGGAGGCACAAACCCGCGCCGCCGAAGCGCAGGAGCGGGCCGCATGAGGGTGCTGCACATCGGCAATACCGCCAACAACGCTTTTCTCAACGCGCGGCTCCAGAATGCGAGCGGGCTTGAAGCGGATGTCCTGGCCGCGAACGAGACCTACGCCCTGGCCAGTCCCGAATGGGAAGAAGCCGAGCTCAAGCGTGCGCCAGCGGATCTCTCTGCGCCGGACTGGCGCAAGGCCGCGCCTTACCGCCGCCCGGACTGGTTTGCCGCCGCGTCCATCGATCTCGCCATTCTCTATCTTCTGAGCCGGAGTGCGGGACAGGATCGCAGCGCGCGCTGGCTCCGCCGATTGATACAGCTGGAACTCTGGCTGGGCCGGTCGACCGGTGCCGGACAGCTTTGCCGGTCGATGCTTCAATTCTTCCGCTTGCCGGTCTCGATGCGGCATCTGCCGGGATTCGGCCTCCTGGCGAGGTTGGCGAAGCTGTGCGGCGCGCGGGCGTCCGCTCGGCGGTTTGGCCAGTGGCAGCGCCTCGCCCGGTCTATGGAATCCCCGTCCGTGCTCGACCGCGCGCTGCGGAAAGCGGCCTTGCCGGCAGATGCGGACCGCAATCGCATGGCCGCCTTCACGCGGCAGAACTGGCGCCCCTTTACCCGCCTGCTGCTACGCCGTTACGACGAGGTGCAATACTATGGTGAAATGGCATGGATGGGATGTCTCGCAGGGGCATCCTATACAGCCTACGAACACGGCACGCTTCGCGAAACGCCCGACCAGCCATTGCCGCCATTGACCCGCGCGGCGTTTTCCGCGGCCGGGACTGTGTTCGTCACCAATGCAGATTGCCTTGAAACGGCTCGCCATCTGCGTCCCGGGCAGCGTGTCGTGCCTCTTCCACATGCCATGGACCCGGCCGGTATTGCGGCATTCGCGGTCTCGGAGGCGCGGATCGAACCGGTTTCCAACCGGGTTTTCTGGCCAGGCCGGCAGGACTGGGTCGACCGTCACCCGCACTGGTCGAAGGGCAGTGACAAGTTCATTGATGCCATTGCCCTGCTCCGCGAGGAGGGCGTGGATATCCGGGTCAGCGCCATCGCCTGGGGCCGCGATCTCGACGCCTCGCGCCAGCGGATCGAGGCGCTGGGCTGTTCAGACCTTTTCGAGTGGCGCGCGCCGCTGAACAAGCGCGCCATGTACCGCGAAGCCTTGCGCTGCGTGGGAACAGCCGACCAGTTTGCCGCCGACGCGCTGGGTGCCTTGCCGGTGGAAATCATGGCCCTCGGGCGGCCGGTCGCCACTCGGATTTCGGCCCGGACGGGAGCGGAATTCTTTGGCGAGGCCCCGCCGGTTTGCAGCGCCTCGTCGCCGGACGACATCGCAGCCTGCCTGAAAACCTGGGTCCACGATCCGGCCGCGGCGGCCCGGGCCGGTTTGGCGTTGCAGGACTGGGCGTTGAAATATCACTCGGCGGCCAGAATCTTCTCGATTCAGGCGGCGGAATATGGTTTTAGGAGCCCGACCTAATCCGACATCTGGAATTTCGAGTAAATCAGGCTGGGACCGCCGCAATGCAGCACGCAATAAAGACAGAGGCCGATATCCGCGAATGGGTCGCGGATTTCAAAGCGAAACATGGACGTCCGCCGCGGATCCTGCATGTCAGCAATATCGCCAACAACGCCTATATCAACGCGAAGATCCAGCGCCGTTACGGCATCGAGGCGGATGCCTTCTCGAATGACTACTACCACTTCATGGGTATTCCGGAGTGGGAAGACGGCACCATTGTCGGAGAGATCGAGGACCAGAACTTTCCCGACCTTTCCAAGGTGAAGGTGAAGGGCTTCCGGCGCCCCCGCTGGTTCGTCAATGGCGCCTACGATGCATGTATCCGCTATCTCCTGGCCTACAAGTCGGGCAAGCCGATCCTCTCCTTCTTCCTCTGGCACTGGCTGAAGATCGAGCGCGGCATGCTGTGCGGACGCAATCCGCGCCGCGAATACTGGTTCGAATGGATCGAGAAGCGCACCGGCCGGAAAGTCTTCTATGCCGGCGGTCCGGTGAACGCGATCATGCTGAAATACGCGTCCGAGAAGATGGCGAATCTCGGCGAGAAGCTGCCCGGCTGGATGGGCTGGCTGAAGCACAAGTGCAAATTCTGGTCATTCCGACTGCAACGGGCCGGTCGTACCGCCGATATCTGCAATGACCAGGACCGGCACCGCCGGATCATGGCGCGTCATGAAGAGAGCGTCCGCGAAAAGATTCGGCGCTATAACGAGGCTGCCGGGCAGGTCGGCGAATATGATGATCTGTGGATGAATTACCGCTTCCACATCCACCCCTATCTCCGCCTGCTCTATTCGAAATACGACATCGTCCAGCACTATTCGACCTGGACAAAAGCCCCCTTCCTGATGGAATGGCCGAACTATTTCGCTTACGAGCACGGCACGCTTCGCGATACGCCCTGGGCGGGCAATGATGAAGCGCGTCTGTGTATGGCCAGCTATAACGAGGCCGCCCGGGTGTGCATTACAAATACCGATGTCGTGAAGTCGGCCCGGCGCATGGGGCTCAAGGAAGAACAGATGATCTTCCTGCCGCACGCCTATGACGACACGAAGATCGGGAAATTTCTCGACTCGCTCTCGGCGTCTGACCGTAAGCCCTACGAAGTTCCGCATTTCATTGCGCCGGCCCGTCAGGACTGGGTCAACAAGAAGTCACATTTCATCATTCATGCCATGAAGGCGATCAAGGATCGCGGTCTGGACTGCGTCCTTCTGGTGCCGAACTGGGGTGCGGACCTCGAGAAGTCGAAGGAGTTGGCCAAGGAGCTGGGTATCGAGGACCGGGTGAAATTCATTCCGACCATGTCGAAGTCCGAACTCTGGCGCCAATATGTGAAATGCGCGGGTGTGATTGACCAGTTCCTGTGGCCGGCCATTGGCGGTGTCTCGTTCGAGACGATGGCCTGTGGAACACCGCTGATCTCGTTGATCACGCCGGAAGAGCTTGATGAGTTCTTTGGCGAAGCGCCGCCGATCATCAATTGCCACGATATCGAGACCATAACGGACGCCGTGGCGCGGGTGATTACCGATAAAGATTATGCCGATGCGCAGGGCCGTGCTGGTCAGGACTGGATGCAGAACTATCACTCGACCGAACGGGTCGTTGCGCTGCAGAGTGATGCCTATCGGGCGGTCATCGATGCAAACGCCGCTTAGGCTGGTGCTTTCTCTCAGCATGAAGAAGATATGACATTTGATAACCATCGCCGCGGTCGATAGAACCGCGGCTATTCCAAGGGGCCAGGGCGGAAAAAAGTGACAAATCGCGAAACCTCACCATTCGAACGGTTCATGAGCGTCTGGGGCAAGCCGCTCCGCGAAAGCGCCAATCTTGTTTTCAAGCCGTTCAGGATCGACCCTGACCGGGATGAAAAGCTGATCGTCATGGTCGTGGTCTCGACCCTGCGCGCTGATCCGCGCGTCGAGCGGGCGGCGAAGACAGCGGTCAAACGCGGCTATCGGGTTGTCGTCATCTGTCCCGACATTTCCGCACCGACCCATGCCGAGGAACCCATCGACTGGGGTCCGGGCATCGAGTTCGACCTGACGCCTTTCGACACCGCTTCTTTCGTGATGAACCCGCCCTATTCCTGGAGCGATGCGCTCTACGAGAAAGCGAAGCAGTACAAGCCGGCCGCGTTTCACGCCAATGACCTGTTCACGACGCTGAGCGTGATGCGGGCGGCGCAGGATGTCGGATCGCCGGTGCTGGTCGACTTCCATGAATGGCATGCCGAGAATGTCCAGCGCGACAAGGCCACCCGGGAATGGGTGCAACATCCGCCACTCGAAAAGCGCATGTTCCGCCTGTTCGAGCGGGTGGCTCTCTGGCGGGCTCACAAGATGGTGACGGTCTGCAAGTCGATCGCCCACGAGATGGAAGAGATGGCGCTGCGTCCGCGGGATTCGATGGATATCATCCGCAATATTCCGCCGCTCAAATCCGATCCGACACGGGACTATCCGCCGCTAAAGGAACAGATCGGCCTCGACGACGACAAATTCCTGATCGTTTACCAGGGCGGTATTGGCGCAACGCGGAAACTGGAACCCATTATTCGCGGCCTCGCCTATGCCCCGAAGGCGCATTTGCTGATCCGCGGGCCGGGCATGCAATACGAGGAAGCGGGTTACAAGGCTGTTGCCGAGGAGGCTGGTGTCGCTGACCGCCTGATCCTGCGCGATGGTGTCCCTTCGGCCGATGTTGTGGCGGCGGCGGTCGGAGCCGACGCCGGTCTGTGGAGCCTGCCCAACATCTCGAAGAATTTCTACTACGCGCTGCCCAACAAGATCTGGGAATACCTGGCCGCCGGCCTGCCCATCCTTGTGGCCGACTTCCCCGAAGCGCGTGCCGTGGCCAAGGGGCATAATGTCGGTCTGACATTCGATCCGGCCGACCCGGTGAGCATTGGCGCAGCGATGCGCGAAATGAGCGAGAATCCGGAAACGGTCGAGCAGATGAAGAATAATGTGCCGCGCGCGCTGGACCGGCTTGATGTCAGCCGGGAGTGGGACAAGCTGGTCGACCTTTACGATGACATGGCGGCGATGAAGCGCCGGAAAGCGGAATAGACGAGGTCGATTGTGAAAATTCTCCACGGACCAACCAAGGTGGGAAACCAGTCCTGGTTTCTGTCGCGGGCAGAACGCGCCCTCGGGCATGAGAGCGACCATGTCGCGAACTATGATACCTGGGTGAAATTCCCCAGCGATCGCGATCTCGGGGCCTGGAAAACCAAGGACATGAACGAGCTGCGCGAACGCGCCGTCTTCGGCATGACCGCCCCGTTCGATTATGACGTGCTGCATTATAATTTCGGCCGGTCCTTCATGTATTGGGACGACCACGAAATTCACAATCACGCGCCTTACGCCGATCTCAAGCTTGCCAAGTCCCTGGGCAAGAAGGTCTTCATGACTTTGCAGGGCTGCGATACGCGTCTGGCGCACCGGTCAGACGCGATGAACGCGTTCACGCCCTGCAAGGCCGGACGGTGTGATGCCTATCAGACCTGTATCGACCAACTCG
>CBDUFA010000073.1:0-6535 GCA_965366295.1 uncultured Hyphobacterium sp. | reverse complement strand
CCTGTCCGGGATCGAGGCGCGGCTCGATGCACTGGAAACGTCGGGTGGCGAAACCACGCCGTCCGATCCGACCGTGCCGGTCCGGGTGATCGCGCTCGAAGCCGCGGTGAACGACAATGAAGCCCTGATCAACCAGGCGCTGGACCAGATCGGCGAGATGGAAGGCGGTGCCGACCCGGCGGTCCTGGCGGCCCTCGAAACCCGGATCGCCGCACTGGAAGCGGCTGCAGGGACAGGAGAGCCGGTTGATCTCTCGGCCATTGAAGCCCGGCTGGATGCGCTTGAAACAGCGACCCCGCCTGAGCCTTTCGACCCGGCGGCGCTCGAAGCCCGCCTGAGCGCGCTGGAATCGGCTGAAACGCCTGAACCCGATCTCTCGGCTGTCGAGGCGCGTTTGACCGCGCTGGAAACCCGGCTGGAACAAGGCGTTGCCAATGCGGCCGGGGCGGACCGGGATTCACGTCAGCTGGCGGCCCGCTCGCTGGCGCTTGTCGCGCTGGTCGAAGCAGCGCGGACGGGTGAACCGTTCGAGGCCGAACGCGCCGCCCTCGACCGGCTTTGGCGTCATCAAGCGGATATTGCGAGCCTCGCCGGCTATGCGCGGTCCGGCGTGCCGGATTTGGATGCCCTCGCCGAAAGCTATCCGCGCACGGCGATCGAGAATGCGATCGGCACCAACCGGGTATTCTTCGGCCTGATCGAGGTGCGGCCGTCCTCCGGGGGCCAGACAAGCCCGCTGGCGCGGATTGCGCTCGCGGCCGAACGGCTGGACGAAGACGATCTGGCCGGGGCCGTGACACTGACCGAGCAACTGGACGGCGATGCGCTGGAGGCGGCACAGTCCTGGCTGTTGCAGGCGCGCGCCCGACTGGCCGTCAATGGCGCGCTGGACGCCTTGCGGGCCGAACTGGTGGCGCAGGCGGCCGAAGCTGGAGCCGATCCGACATGATCCGCCTAATCCTTGTTGTCCTGACGATCATTGCCGCCTGCACGATCACGTTTTTCCTGACGCTTAATCCGGGCTCGGTGCAGGTCGATTTCCTGGGTGTGCAATGGGGCATGCCGTTTGCGCTGGCGCTGGTCATCCTGATCCTGGGAACTTTCGTTCTTTTCGTGGCGATCTGGGGGATATTCATCCTCTGGACGGCACCGGACAAGTTCCGGAAATTCTCCCAGCGCCGCCGCAAGGAAAAAGGCTTCGATGCGCTGGAGAACGCGCTGATCGCCGCTGCCGCGGGAGAGGGCGAGGTTGCCGTGCGGCAGGCCGCGCGCGCCGATGCCCTGCTCGACCGGCCGGCCCTGTCCCGCCTTCTGGCGGCACGGGCAGCGGAAGCGGCCGGCAATCTTCCCGGCGCGGAAGCCCATTATGAGGCCATGCTCGAAGATCCGAAATCGCGGCTGGTTGCCCAGCGTGGCCTCGCCCAGATCGCGCAATCGCGCGGCGCCCATGCCGACGCCGCGAAATATGCCAAGCTGGCGTTCGACGACTCCAAATCCGCCAACTGGGCGTTCGATGCACTGTTCGATGCCCAGGTGGCGCAAGGCGACTGGGCTGCGGCGTTGGACACGCTGAATGAAGGCGAAAAGCGCCGCCGGATTGCCACCGACCGGGCACGCCGCCGCCGGGCCGTGCTGCTGACCGCGCAGGGTCTGGAATGCGAAAAGTCGGATACGGACACGGCGCGGGCGCTGGCCGAGAAGGCCGTTGCGGCCTCGCCGGGATTTGCCCCCGCCGTTGTGCTGGCCGCGCGTCTGCTCGCGCCAGCCCGCAAACACAAGCGCGCCGAAGACCTGATCAAGTCAGCCTGGGCCGCCGAGCCGCATCCGGCACTGGCCCGCGCGCTCGGCGAATTGCGCAAGTCGGACACCAAGGCCAAGCGCGCCGAGCGCCTGCGTCAACTCGCGGCCACACGGCCGGAGCACCGGGAATCGCGGCTGCTGCTCGCCGAAGCCGCACTGGACGAGACCCAGGCGGAAGCGGCCCGCTCCGTACTCGACCCGATGCTCAACATGGGTACGCCTTCGGCACGTCTATGCGCCCTGGCGGCACGCCTGGCCCGGCAGGAAGACGACGATCCCGCCGCGCGCCGCTGGATGACACGGGCCTCGCATGCCCCTGGCGAAGCCGACTGGTCCGACATTGACGGAGAGGGCCGGGCCTTTGCCTATTCGCCGGATGACTGGAAACGCATGGTCTATGCCTGGGGTGACGAAGCCCGGCTGACCCATCCGCGTTACGAGCGGTTCGAGATTGCGGCCGGTGCCGTGCCGGAGAATGCCTTGCTGGAAGCGCCCAAGCCCGCCCGCAAGACCGGAAATTCTCCGGAATATTATGATGCACCCCGCCCGCCGGATGATCCCGGTACTGACGAGGACGAGCAATGAGACCGGTTATCGTCGCGGTGACCGGGGGCACGGCATCGGGCAAATCGACCTTCGCCGATGCCTTGCGGCGCCAGCTGGACCCGTATGATGTCCGCCTGATCGGCGAGGACGAGTATTATGGCGATCACGCGACGGATCCGGGGTTTGATCCGACGCGGTTCAATTTCGACGACGTCAATGCCCACGACCACGATCTGATGGCCACGCACCTGCGCCAGCTCAAGGCCGGCGAAACGGTTCACGCGCCGCTTTACGACTTCGTCACTCACAGCCGGCTGGAACAGACCCGCGAAGTCCGGCCCGGCGACGTGATCATCGTGGAAGGCATTCATGTCCTGTCCGACCCGAAGCTGCGCGGCCTCTACGATCTTTCCATCTTCGTCGATGCGCCCGCGGATATCCGGCTCGCCCGGCGGATCCAGCGTGGAATCGGTGGTGACGCAATATCTGCGCACGGTCCGGCCCATGCATCTCGCGCATACCGAACCGGGGCGGGAATCGGCGGACATGGTCGTACTCAATGATGCGGCTGCGGCGAGCCCCGAGCTCGAGGCACTCTCGCCCTCCTTTGACAAGCTGGCTGCCCCGGCGGCCAAGCGGGTAAGGGAGCTGTTGGCGAAGGCCGATTGAGGCGCCTTTGCCTGGCCGGCGGAGCCAGTGAAAAACAGCGCATTTGGTATATTGCGAAACCGGCCGTTCGCGGTTAGGTTCCGCCGCCTTAATTCCGGGGCCGCTTTAGCTCAGCTGGTAGAGCAACGCATTCGTAATGCGTAGGTCGCGTGTTCGAGTCACGCAAGCGGCACCACCATGTCCCTGAAAATATTGAGAAATGGCAAGCAAGACTTATGCGGCCAAAGCTCATGTACGGCCGGATCAGTCGCGCCCGGGACATGCGCATCGACCGTCCAGCCGCATAGGCAAACGATTTCACGGGAAATCAAAAGTAGCGCCTGTGAATTAGCGCTCGGCGAGCCCTGGCGCATTGCCTTCTGACCAGACGAATTCGCAGGTACCTCGGACGATCAAAACACCGATCCCGGATTCGTCGCGTGCATCCTGCGGCACGGTCAGCAGGAACTCGCCATCATCTGGATAGACGGTCAACGTAGCGCCGGTTTCAAGTCGGTGTCCTGCTAGGGAAAGGCGGCGATCTGCTCTGGCAGCAATTTGGCGCCGTAGGGGCCAATCGAACTGTCCGTCACCGATCATCAGAACGATGCCTTGAAACGCCGGAGCGTCACCGAAAGCGGCTAGGACGCGCTCTTGATATACCTCTGCCAGTTCATCCGGATACTCGGGAAAGCCCAGCGCCTCGGCTCGGGTGGTCCACCGTATAGAGAAGGCGAGCTGATCCGGCAGGCTTTCCAGGTCGATGCTGACCGGCACCTGATCGACTGATACCGCTTCACAGATCGCGGATTCTGCGACGCGGTGCGGGTCGAACGGTGGATCGGTTATGACCAAGGCTGCCAGCAAGAACAAATACATCGCAAAACGTTAGTCGGTTCGGTGCAACAGGCAAGGCTGATCGAGAAGCCGTTGGACGAAATTTTCGGACGGTTCGCGATCGTGCGCATGATACTGCAGCCCTGCCGCCTTAGAGTTCCGCTGACGCAGTTAAACACCGCCCCACTACCCATCTGGGAGTCTGACCTGCGCCCCATGCCTGTCGCCGATCCCCCTGTTGGGGTCGATGCTCGCATGGAATGCGCTCAAGGCTGCGGGGTTCGGGTCTGGTTCGAAGGCCGACCCCACTCCCCGATCCTGACTAGCCCGGGTCCGACGGTGCAATGGATGCGAGATAACGCATCGTCATTGCGAATGTTCCCGTCGAGGCATGAGCAATGATCAGAGGCCAGAGATTGCGCCGGAACAGCCAGAACATCAGTCCGAAGCCAGTGCCCATGGCGCCGGTCGCCAAAGCGCCGCCAATGCCCTGATAATACATGTGCCGGAAACCGAATATGGCAGCCTGCAATACGATCGCCAGCGGCATGCGCCAGCCGCTTCGGTCGCCGAGTAATTCTGTCAACTTCAGGATGGTGAAGCCGCGATAGATCATCTCTTCGAAGAAGCCGCCATGCACGATGGCAATGCCGACCCATAGCATCAGGAAGGCTGGCGAATTGGCGATATCGGCAAACCGGTCTTCGGCACTTGGCGCAATGGGCAGAAGGGGCGCAACCCAGATCCGGAAGGCCAGGGAGACGCCGATCATGACGGCCACCATCAAGATCGCCTGAGGCAAAAGCAGGAGCTTGCTCTTCCAGCCCTTGCGGAGCGTCAAACCGTAATCCGACCAACGCTTGCCCCGGCGCCGGATGAGCCATGTCGCCAGCAGGACGGCACACAACAGCGACACCGGACCGGCATATTTCCACGCCACGGACATCATCAATTCCTTGACGATGAAGGCCGTTCCCAAAACCAGGATCAGGTCGAGAAGGGCGGCAAGTCTGGGGTTATTCTTGAACATGTCGGGAGCGCTCCAGCAGGGAGTTTGTTTTCAATGCCCTACGGGCACGGGTCATGGTTTCGAGCAGGTCGATGCCGAGCTCTTCGAATAGCTGCGCATAGACCTGGTCCAACCGGTACATGACGGCCTGGATCTTCTGCACGACCGGCTTGGCCGAGCCGGTTGGTTGCAGAACGGATCGGGTCCGGTCTTCCGGGTCGCGCACCTGCGAGATCAACCCGGCCTTGACGAGCTTCTTGACCCGGTAGGTCGCCAGCTGATGCGACAGGCCAAGTTCCTCGGCCACAGCCGCCACGCTCAAGCGGGGATTGGACGCGATCAGGAAGAAGACCGATCCCAGCCGGGCGTCAAAGTCGATGCCGGCATCGTCAAGCAGCTCCTGGCCCTGCTCGGTCAGCAGGTCGTGTAATTGCGCAATCCGCCGCGCCAGGAAGGGGCGGCCGATCTTCCGGACATAATCGCCGGCGGGCTGGTTTTCGATCGTCATACGCCCAAATACAAAATTTTGTATTTGGGGTCAAATCGATTGTCAGCCGCCTTTCATGCCCTGCCTTTATGAAGCTGCGGCTACGCCTTGCGCGGGCCCGGCGGCTCAGAGCGGGCGTTGGCCCGCTGAGGCTTCATGGTGTGAAATTGGAAATGCGTCCGGACGGTCCAAGCCAGGGCGGTCTTAACCGCCAATCCGGGTGATGTTGCTCGACCCGCCGGATGCATCCGGCGTTTCCGCCGTCTCTTCGGAGGCGTTCTGCTTCAGGAAATCAGCCAGTTTCCGCGCCGGCAGCGGGCGGGCGAGGCCATAGCCCTGGGCGTGATCGCAGCCCATGGCCTTGAGCGCCGCCAGGACCATCTCGTCCTCGACACCCTCTGCGGTCAGCGTCATGCCCAGATTGTGCGCGAGGTCGACCGTCGACTTGATCAAGGTGCGGTCTTTCGCATTGGTGCGGGCACCCTCGATGAAGATCTTGTCGAGCTTGAGCTCGGAACAGGGCAGGCGCTTGAGATAGGACAGTGAAGACAGACCCGTGCCGTAATCGTCGATCGCGATACGGATACCCGCATCCACCCCGCGGTCGAGATTGGCGATCGCGGCTTCCGGCTGGTGGATCATGGCCGTCTCGGTGATCTCGAAGGTGAAACCGGACACCCCGAAGCCGAGAATTTCCAGCGCCCGGTGACCAAAGGCGGCATCGATGAGCAGCCGGCCGGAAATATTGACCGCGACATCGATATCGAAGCCCGCACGGGCCAGTTCGATCTTGTGCTGTTTCGCCGCGTAGAGCGACCACTCGGTGAGTTCGCGGATCCGGCCGGTTTCCTCGGCCTGCGGAATGAACTTGTCCGGCGAGATGTAGCCGCCCTCGCCATCCGGCCAGCGGCAAAGCGCCTCGGCCGAGCTATACCGGCCATTGCGGAGATCGAGCTTGGGCTGGAGGTGCAGCTCCATCCGGCCAGTGCGGATGGTTTCACACATGCGCGTCATCAGGCTCAGATTCTCGGCCGGGTCACCCAGCTGGCGGTCGTTGAAGATGGCGTGCTGTGCCATCATTTCCTGCGCCTGGCTGACCGCGATGATGGCATGGCGGGCGGCGAGATCGCTGGCATGGGAATCATCCAGGCCAATGGTTGCGTTGATGTCGACATTGACGCCATCGATATTGAGCGGCTGGCAGAACC
>CBDUFA010000072.1:0-6598 GCA_965366295.1 uncultured Hyphobacterium sp. | reverse complement strand
GGCGGCCGAATTGGCTGCGCTGATACGGCGCGATGCCAATGAGGTGAGCCGGGCGATGAATGATGCAACCGGCGACGGAGAGGCGCAGGCCGAATGGCAAAAATACGAACGCGACGCCTATGGCGACGAGACCGGGGAGATCGACTGGTGACGCCCTATACGCGCTTTATCCGCCCCGTTCTCGCATGGCTTTTCGCGTGCTTGTTGACGGCCGTTATCCTGACCTTGGGCAGCATCGCGGTCATGGTAGGCAGTGGTTTCCAGGGCACTGGCGACGGAGCGTTGGCCGGGGCCAGTATTATGGGAGCTGGCTTGGGCTTGTTCGTCCTGCTGACCATTTTGGTTGTAACCGCGCTACCGTGGTTGGCGATTTGCTGGATTGTGCATTTAACGTCTGCACCGCGCCGGTGGGTGCTGCCCGCCGCTGGCGGCCTACTGGGTGCGGCCAGCTGGCTCTTGATGGTTGTGACCCAGTCAGGCTTCGCTGAGCTGGGGCGCGCGGACCTGTTGGTCATGCTGATGAGCGGGCTCGCCGGACTGGCTGCCGGATGGGTCTATTTGCGCTCGACCAGGCTTCGCTAATCCCCCTCCTTTGACACGCCCGCCATAAGCCCTACCCTTTGAGGGCATGACCCGGACGATCTTTCAGACATGGGCGGGTTGGGCGGTCGCCGCCAGCTCCCTCCTCCTCGTCCAGTGTTCCGGTCCCGCCAATGAAGACGCGACCTTCGCGGATGTCGTCGAAGGCGGTGAGCTCGTCGTGCTGACGCTTGATGGCGCGACGATCCATGAAGAGCGCAATGGCGCGCCCGAGGGCTTCGAGGTCGACCTCGTCGCGGCCTTTGCCGAGGATCACGGGCTTGCCGTGCGCTATCGCGTGATGCGCGATATCGGCGCGCTGATAGAGGCGCTGGAAAACGGCGAGGGGCACATCGCGGCTGCCAATCTCACCATCAATGCGGCGCGCGCCGAGCGGATCCGCTTCGGTCCGGCCTACAAGAATGTGCGCGAACAACTGGTCTGCCGCCGGGGCGGGGAGAGCGCCAGCCGCGTGGACGGCCTGGCCGGCCTGCGCCTCGCCGTGGTGGCGGACTCTTCCTATGCGGAGACATTGCGGGCCTTGCAGGCCGACCATCCGGACATCGAATTCGATGCGCGGCCGGCGGGCTCGGCCATGCCGCTGCTGGAGGCGGTCGACCGGGGCCGCATCGATTGCACGGTGGCGGATTCGCACCTCGTTGCATTCGCGCGCCAGCGTTATCCCGAGCTGATCACGCCGCTGAACCTGTCGGACCAGTCCGCGCTGGCCTGGGCGCATTCCGGGCGGAAAAACAGGGACACACACCATTTTCTCCAGTGTTTATCGCGCATAGGTTGCGTTAAGTCAGGTCGTCCGCCACGCTGCGGCCATGCCCCACCAAGCGCGAATTGTTCTGCCCGGATATCCGCATCATGTGGTCCAGCGCGGCAATCGCCGCCAGCAAACTTTCTTTGAAGACGGGGACTACGCGCTCTATCGCGACCTGATGGCGGCGGCGTGCGCCCGGTTTAACATCCGGTGCTGGGCCTGGTGCCTCATGCCCAACCATGTGCATCTCGTGCTCGAGCCGGCCGATGAGACGGGGCTGGCGAAAGCCGTCGCTCAGGCACACCAGCGCTATACGCGGCATATCAATGCCCGCGAGGGCTGGACCGGTTTTCTCTGGCAGGGCCGGTTTTCCTCCTGCGCCATGGACGAGGCGCATGCGCTGATGGCGGTGCGCTATGTCGAGCTCAACCCCGTCAAGGCGCGGCTGTGTCAGCGCGCGCAGGACTGGGCATGGTCGAGCACGCGCTATCATCATGGCGGCCCGCCCGACGGGCTGACGGCAGACGCCGCATATCTGTCGCGCATCGCCGATTGGGGGCGTTATCTCGAGGACGCGCTGACCCTGGAGGAGGAAGCGCGGCTGGGCTATTTCACCACGACGGGATACCCGATGGGCGAGGCCGGCTGGCTGGCGGATCTGGAAACAAAGTCGGCCCGGCGCCTCACGCCGCGACCGCGTGGCCGCCCGCGTGAGGGGGAGGATGGGGAGGGTTAATTGGTGTGTGTCCCTGTTTTTTAGGCGCAGAGTCTAGGCGGGAATGGCGGGGTGGGGATGAGTCAGTTCGGCGGCTCGGGCGGTTTGAGTCCCTTGTCCGGTGTCTGATTGACGTGGCTAACGAATTCTTCATCCTGCCGTTTTTCCGTATCGCGAGGCTGTGCGGATCGATCCCGCAGCCGCGCAGGCACCAGGGAGTAGACCAATCCGACATCCAACGACCGACGCGGGAGATTTCACGATGCGCCGATTGCCAGCCGCCCATGCGATCGCATTTGTGTTGGCGGCAATCACGGTTTCACCCGCGTATGCGCAGGACCGCCTTCAGACAGAAGACGCGCCAACACTCGCTGCAGAAGAGCGATCCGACGCGGATTTGTGGAGCGAGCTTCAATCGCTGTCAGGGAGCCAGGTCGAAGACAGCCTCTGGGATGCGGCCGAAATGGCGACGGAACAGGTCTTTGGCACCGCACTCGAACGCGATACCGGCGAGACTGTCTTCCAGACGCTTGAAGCGGCGGCCGATGGGGACTGGCGCCATGCCAGCCAGACGGCCGGACCGGCGCTTCTGTCGGCTTATCTGCCGGGCGTTGGCCAGTATGTCGAATTGATACAGAACGCGGCTCAACAGATCGACCGCGCAACCGACACCTGGTCCCAGCAGCTATACGAGCATGAGTCCTATCGCTGGGTCGTTGAAGAAGTGAACGCAGAATATCAACGACTGCGCATGCCCCTCATCGATCCGTTGGGTGACCCTTTTTATGGCTATGTCAATGATGACACTTATGCCTTCGTGCCGAGTTATGCTCTGCCTGTCGGATCGGAGGCTCAAGCACGCGCAAGGGCTTTCGAGGCGGAACTCTTCCATCGATGGAATTCCCAGCCGTTCATGGAGGCGCTGGTCGCTACCGATTATACCGCGAACAGTGATGGTATCAGCGGGCTGTATACCCAGTCATATGCAGCGATGATCCGCGAAGAGCTCGGGTACGAACCCGAGCCACGGCGTCTCTTCAACTACTTTTACCATCATGCCACGCGCCAGAATTTGGAGACCTATGTCGAGCTTCATGAATTCGTCGAGGCCGAACATATGCGCCGGCTCGCGCGTCAACGCCGGCAGGACGTCATCGACGCCTATCGGGCAGCGTTGGCGGAACTGAATCGGCCGCAGCCCTATTTGACAATGGCCTGTCGCAATGCCGCCGCTTTCCAGCCGGGGTTCGACGGCGAATTGCAGGAGGATGCGGCCAATCGCCGGGTACGCGAGCTGCGCGAAGAGCTTCGTCAGATAACCGCGGCTGAAGGGTTTGATCTCGTATCTTTCGAGCAGTCTTTCCGGTCTGAGCTGCCCGGTGGCCTCCTGACGGATATATCAACGCAGTTTTCAACCGCCGATCTTGACGAAAGGGCGGTGAACAGGACCCATTCTGCAAGTGTTGATGTGCTCATCCCGCCGGACGTGTTGGCGATGGTGTGGTCAGGCAGTCCTCAATCATTCGGCGGCAGCTGGCGTACGGCCCATGTCGCGCTTGGCAAGGCATTGGCAGATTTATCGCCTGGAATCCTGAGCGATCATTTTGAGTCGGTGAATCTGATAAGCCGCTATGAAGACGCCCAAAGTCCGCTCATTCTTCATCTCACGGGAATGGATTTCCAGTATCGCAACAGGGCCGGTCTGAGGACGCGCTGGTCCGGCACCGGCAGGCTTGGTGTCAGCGCCTGTTTCGAAGGCGAATTCCTATTCGAAGATAGTTTTTTGAGCGAAGAAACAGAACCCTATTCCCGCGGTTCGGATTTTGCGAATGGCGATTCCATTTCGGTCGTCGCATCCGACGTGATCCGGCAGTTGCTCGATATGGCTTCGATGCGGGTTCCGTCCCACCAGGCCCCGCGTCTCGCCACCTATCTGGCAGGAGAAGACCCTCGCGAAAGACTGACGGGTGAGGCTGCCGAAGCCGCCGCCCGGTTGAGTCCTCCGCCGCCGGGCATCACCTCGTCAAATCCGGGTTCGTCCCCGTCAACAATCGAAAGGCTGGAGGAGTTGCAGGAATTGCGGGATGCCGGTCTGATCAGTGCGTCGGAATTTGACCGGTTGCGCGCAGAAATCCTGGATGGACTGACGCGCAACGGACAATGAACTGCCTTAAAAAGCATTCCACTCCATCCCGATACTCGACACGCTCGCAAGCCCTACCCTTCAGGGCCAAGACCGGAATGATCTTGAAGGCAAGGAAGCCGGAAAAATCTGATCCAGTTTCAGTGAAGCCCGGACATGGGGTGCTGGTCAGGCGCTAAAAGACCCCGGTTCATGGGTCAATCAGGTAAACGTCCACAATTCAGGGCTTCTATCAAAGCAGGCAATTCCATTTTATTGGAATGTGCGCCCTGCACGGACCGGCTATTCGAGCGTGCCCCGGGCGCCCGGGGTTGAGCAAGTGTTGTCAGAGAAACGCGCCAACTCCTCACACATTGCCACAGCGTCATCCAACGCGGCTCGCCACCACTGCGTCAAAGAAAGCTGAACCCGGTGGCCGCGGACCAGCATCTCTTCAAATTGCGGGTCTGCCCGCATCGCATCCACGTCGATGACCGTTCTGATCTGAAAAGGGTAGTCAGGCGCATACTGATCGGTGATCCCGTCATGGCGCCAGTAAGGTTCCAGGCTGGATAGCCGTTGAATGTATTCGGACATCCCGTTCAGGTAATCGACTGACGCATAGTATTCCGTCACAGCGTCCCGCACCGCGGAATCGCCAATTCCCGCAAAACGGCCAGAGGCGATGATCTCTTCATAAGCGCTGCGCGGTGGCGCAGCTGGTGGTGCTCTGCCAATCGTTACAATGCCCAAAAATAGGGACACACACCATTTTCCCGAACGAGCATCGCGTATAGGTAGCACTGCCGCGCGCAACACGCCACACTGCGCTCATGCCCCCGGGAGGGGCCGAACTGTCACCCCGTGACGCAAGCGCTAAATGGTGTGCCCCCCCGTCTTTGACACTTTCACCCAAAACCCTACCCTTTCTTCCATGATCAAAACGATCTGCCAGAAATGGGCCGGATGGGCGGTGGCGGCGTGCGCGCTGGTGCTCGTCCAGTGTTCTTCGCCCGCCCCGGAAGACGCGAGTTTCGCGGATGTCGTCGCGGGTGGCGAGCTGGTCGTCCTGACCCTGGACGGCCCGACGATTTACGCGCAGCGCGATGGCGCGCCCGAGGGCTTCGAGGTCGACCTCGTCTCGGCCTTTGCCGAGGATCACGGGCTTGTTGTGCGCTATCGCGTGATGCGCGATATCGGCGCGCTGATCGCGGCGCTGGAAAACGGCGAGGGGCATATCGCGGCTGCCAATCTCACCATCAATGCGGCGCGCGCGGAGCGGATCCGCTTTGGCCCGGCCTACAAGAATGTGCGCGAACAACTGGTCTGCCGCCGGGGCGGGGAGAGCGCCAGCCGCGTGGACGGCCTGGCCGGCCTGCGCCTCGCCGTGGTGGCGGACTCTTCCTATGCGGAGACATTGCGGGCCTTGCAGGCCGACCATCCGGACATCGAATTCGATGCGCGGCCGGCGGGCTCGGCCATGCCGCTGCTGGAGGCGGTCGACCGGGGCCGCATCGATTGCACGGTGGCGGATTCGCACCTCGTTGCATTCGCGCGCCAGCGCTATCCCGAGCTGATCACGCCGCTGAACCTGTCGGACCAGTCCGCGCTAGCCTGGGCGCATTCCGGGCGGATCGAGGGGCTGGCCGAGGCGCTGGATAGCTGGTTTGCCGAGGCGCACAGTTTCGGCCTGATCGAGGAGATTGATGAAGACTGGTTCGGCGATTTCGGCACGTTCGACTATGTCGAGAGTGCGCGCTTCGTGCGCCGCGTCGATAATCGCCTGCCGCAATTTCGCGGCTATTTCCGCGCGGCGGCGGCGGATCGGCCGTTCGACTGGGAATTGCTGGCCGCACAGGCCTACCAGGAATCGCACTGGGACCCGGAAGCGGAAAGCGCGACCGGGGTGCGCGGCCTGATGATGCTGACCCTGCCGACAGCAGAGCGCGTGGGCGTGACCGACCGGCTCGACCCGCGCCAGTCGGTGGAGGGCGGGGCGGAATATCTCGCCGATCTCTATGACCGCCTGCCGGACAGCATTACCGGCGAGGACCGGATCTGGTTTGCGTTGGCCGCCTACAATATCGGCATGGGGCATATCTATGATGCGCGCCTGCTAGCCGAACGGCAGGGCCGCGACAAGGATTCCTGGGCGGTGATGGAGGACATCCTGCCGCTGCTGACCCGGCCGGAATACTATTCCACCGTCCGTTATGGCTATGCGCGCGGGCACGAGCCGGTGCGCTATGTCGAGCGGGTGCGCACCTATCGCGCCATGCTGGAGGCGAATCTGCGGTGAGGGGCGGCTTGCCACCCTGCACCGCCTGTCTTGCTGGCGCTCCGGCTTGATCCTAGGTTGATCGGCCCGTTCCGGCCCGCCATCCGCAGCACAGAAAGCGTCCATGTCCCTCCT
>CBDUFA010000071.1:0-6675 GCA_965366295.1 uncultured Hyphobacterium sp. | reverse complement strand
ATGGAAACTCGACTTTTGGTCTCCCAATCAATTACACTATCAAGCTAGGATCGAAGGTAACACGCTGATTTTTAATACAGGAGTATCTGCGGCAAACTACTACGGCCTGCGACTTATGATCGGAGTTTTGGTTGTCGTCGCAATTATAATGACACTTTTCGCCTTGGTTGTTGGCGCTAGCTGGGACGCCCTGGTTCCCGCTGGAATCTTGGGATTCGGAGCCATTATCTTAGTCGGACGAGAATTCACATTTCGATCGTTTCACCGTCACGCATTTCGCGTTTTTTGCCGCGAACTCGGCCTCACTCCGCCACCGGAAGCGTAACCGCGAACACGGTTCCGTCGGCACCTGTCCGCACCAGCACGACATCCCCGCCATGCGCGCGGGCGAGTTCCCGCGCCGTGGTCAGGCCGAGGCCCGTGCCTTCCCGGCGCGTGGATGAGGTAAAGGGCTGGAACAGGTTTTCCTGTGCCTTGGCGGGCAGGCCCGGCCCGGCATCCTCGACCTCGATCCGCACGAATCCGCCGGATGTCCCGGCCCGCACGGCCAGCCGGATCTCTCCCCCCACCATTGTCATCGCCTGCAGCGCATTACGGAACAGGTTGAGGAAGATGCGGTGGACGTGATCGGGATCGGCCATGATCGCCGTTCCGTCGGCGATCCCGTTCACCCATTCGCCCTCGCCTTCCGTCGCCATGGCGTCGGCCGCGGCCTCGTTGAGCGCCACCACCAGGTTCAGCCGCATCGGCTGGGGCGGGCTTTCCTCCGCCTTGCCGTATTGCAGCGTGGCTTCCGTCAGGCGGATGCCCCGCCCGATTGCCCGCACCATGCGCGCGCCCATCTTGCGCACCCGCTCATCCTCGAACGAGACCAGCCGGTCGGAAACCAACTGCGCTGCGGCTAGCACATTGCGCAGATCGTGATTGATCTTCGACACCGCCTCGCCCAGCGCCGCCAGCCGCTCGCGCTGTTTCAGCGCGGTGCGGACATCGTCCTGCATCTCCGCCAGCGCGCGCTGCGCCACGCCGATCTCGTCATGGCGCCGGTCCGGCTTGAACGCATTGGCCGGGTCCATCGGGTCCCGCTGGAAACGCGCCATCGCCGCCGACAATTGCCGCATCGGCCGGACGAAGGCGTAGAGCAGCACGACATAGAGCAGGATCCCGGTAACGATCGCGATGAAGAGCGAGAGCTGGAACAGGCTGGCAGAATAGGCCAACAGGTCCTCGCGCAGCGCCGCCTCCGGCACGATCACATCGATAATGTCATCCGGCCGGGCTTGCGGATTGGCGATAATCCGCACGAAGCGTTCCTCACCCACGGTGAAAGTCCGGGCCGCCGCGATGATTCGCGTCCACCAGCCCTGGCGGCGCAGATCGGCCTCGATCAGCGGCGCGTCGATCGGGCCGCCATAGAGCACCAGCTCGTTGCGGCCCTGCGTCACCCGCGCCACGGCAACGGCGTCGGACGCTTCGAGGAGCTCGCTGACCTCCATATCGCCCAGCGTGCCGCCCTCGGCGACATCGGCGGCCAGCGCGGCAATGAAAGCGGTCTCGGCCTGGTCGGCCAGCCAGTTGGTGCGGAATTGCGCGGCCAACGGCAGGAAAATCAGCAACTGGGCCAGCATGACGAAGACCAGGGTGAACAATAACAACCGCCCCGGCAGGCTCTCGAAGACAGCCCGGCAGGCACCGATCACAACATCCTTCAGGCGTTGCGCGGCTGGGGGGGAAGGTGGCGTCGCGGTCATGACCTCTGTGGTGTAAGCCGATAGCCCAGCCAGACGTGCTGAACAAGCGGCCCTTATACCCTTGACGCCCCCATTTCCCTCGCGTATTGACCGCGCCTCTTGAGATTTGCCCATGTAATGGAGCGCGCGAAGTGAAACGTACATTCCAACCGTCAAAGCTGGTCCGCAAGCGTCGGCACGGCTTCCGCGCGCGCATGGCGACCAAGGCTGGCCGTCAGGTTCTGTCCCGCCGCCGGGCCAAGGGCCGCAAGCGGCTGTCCGCCTGATCGCCATCCGCGAGCACGAGATGAAGATATCCCGCCTGCGTGTCAGGCGGGATTTTCTGTATGTGGCCCAGGGTGAAAAAGCCGTGCGCAAGGGCGTGGTTATCCAGATGCGCGATGGCCGTGGGCAGCCCGATGAGATCCGCGCCGGCTTCACCGCCACCCGGAAGATCGGCGGCGCCGTGGTCCGCAATCGCGCCAAGCGGCGCCTGAAAGAGGCCGCCCGGCTGCTATTGCCCCTCCACGGACGGCCCGGGAATGACTATGTGTTCATCGCCCGTGCCGCAACGGCCGGTCGGGACTGGCCGCGCCTGCTTGACGATGTCACCACGGCGCTGCAAACCCTCGCCCGCCCGGACAAGGGCGAAAAAGACGACTAACGCGGATCGGGACACCCAATCATGGGCGAAAATCGCAACATCATCCTCGCCATTGTCATCTCGGCAGCCATTCTGATCCCGTATCAGATCTTCGTGCTCGGCCCGATGAATGAGCGCCGCCAGGCGGAACGGGCGGAACAACAGGTTGAACAGGTCGAGACCGGCGGGGACCAGACCATCCCGTCCTCCGGCGACAGCGATGGCGAGACGCGCACCGCTGCGGCCTCGGAAACCCGCATCGAGATTGCCAGCGAAGCCGTCACCGGCTCGCTTTCCCTGACCGGCACGCGGATCGATGAGCTGCGCCTCGAACGCTATGACACCGGCGTCGACGACGACACGCCGGTGGAATTCCTGCGCCGCCGCGACGGCGCCAATGCTTTTTATGCCCAGGATGGCTGGCAGGCGCTGGGCGATGGTCCGTCCGATGCGCCGGGCTTCAGCGCCAACTGGACCCTCGTCGAAGGTGACCGCCTGACGCCGGAAACGCCGGTCGTGCTGGAATATCGCGGGACGGACGGGCTCGTCTTCCGCCGCACCATCTCGCTCGATGACGATTACATGTTCACCTATTCCGACGTGATCGAGAACACGTCGGGCCAGGCCGCAAGCCTGTCGCGCTATGCGCGTGTGCGCCGTGATGGCGAACCGCCCGCGCCCTGGACGCCCTTCTTCATCCTGCATGAAGGCCCGATCGGTATCGTCGGCACCACGCTGATCGACGACAAGTACCGCTCCATGGACCCGGGCGACGAGGAATCGCGGTCCGGCACCGGGGGCTGGATGGGCATTACCGACAAGTACTGGATGGCCGCCGTCATCCCGGACCAGTCGATGGAAATCACCGGCGAATACAGCCTGATCGGCCGCCAGGGCGACGACACCTACCAGTCCGGCTACGTCACCCAGCCGTTGGAACTGGCCCCGGGCGAGACGCTGGAAACCACGGCCCGCATCTTTGCCGGCGCCAAGCGCGTCGACCTGCTGCAGGCTTATGAGGATGATCTCGGCATCTCCCGCTTCGACATGGCGGTCGACTGGGGCATGTTCTGGTTCCTGACCCGCCCGTATTTCTGGCTATTGCACACGCTGGCCGGCTTCCTCGGCGGAATCGGCTTTGCCATCCTCGCCGTCACCGTCCTGGTCAAGCTGCTCTTCTTCCCGCTCGCCAACCGGGCCTATATCTCGATGGCGAAGATGAAGAATTTGCAGCCGAAAATGCAGGAAATCCGCGAGCGGTTCGAATCCGACAAGCAACGCCAGCAGCAGGAAATCATCGCGCTCTACCAGCGCGAGAAGGTCAATCCGCTGGCCGGCTGTCTGCCCATACTGTTCCAGATCCCGGTCTTCTTCGCGCTCTACAAGACATTGTTCGTGACGCTGGAAATGCGCCATCAGCCTTTCCCGGGCTGGGTGCAGGACCTCTCCGCGCCGGACCCGACCAGCCTGTGGAATTTGTTCGGCCTGTTGCCCTATGACCCGTCCGGCCTGCCGCTGCTCGGCACCACGCTGGCCATCGGCGCCTGGCCGATCATCATGGGCATCACCATGTGGGCGCAGCAATCGCTGAACCCGCCGCCGCCGGACAAGATGCAGGCTCGCATCTTCGCCTTCCTGCCGCTGGTTTTCACCTTCATCCTGGCGAAGTTCGCGGTCGGCCTGGTGATCTACTGGGCGTGGAACAACTTCCTGTCCGTCGTGCAGCAATACATCATCATGCGCCGCCAGGGCGTGGAGACCCAGCTCGACAAGCTGATCAACAAGCTGCGCAATCGCGGTGGAGCCACAAACTGACCGCCGAGCCCGGCAGCTCGAGCTCCGGGCGCGGACGCGCACTGTTCGCCCGCCCCTGCGAGTTCATCAAGGGTGCCGTCGACCTCGCCGGCCTGCCGCCCGCCGACATGCCCGAGATTGCCTTCTGGGGCCGCTCGAATGTCGGCAAGTCGAGCCTGATCAACGCGCTGACCAACCGCAAGCAGCTGGCGCGCGCCTCCGGTGAGCCGGGCCGCACGCGCGAGCTCAACTTCTTTGACCTCGCCGGCGAGATCCGGCTGGTCGACCTGCCCGGTTACGGCTTTGCCAAGGCACCGAAGAAGACCGCCCAGGTCTGGACCCGGCTGACCGAGGCCTTCCTCAAGGGAAGGCCCAATCTCAAGCGGGTTTATCTGCTGGTCGATGCCCGCCACGGGCTGAAGCAGACCGACACGGTGATGATGGACGGGCTGGACGAAGCCGCCGTCAGCTACCAGGTCGTTCTCACCAAGGCCGACAAGATCAAGCCCGCCGAGCTCGACCGGATCACGGCCATGACGCGCGAACGCCTCGCCAAGCGGCCGGCCGCCTTTCCCGAGATCATTCCGACCTCGTCCACGAAAAAAACCGGCCTCGATGATCTGCGCGATGCGATTGCCGCATTTACGTCAGGCTTTTCAGGCTAGACTGGGGCGATGATGACCCGGTTGCTGATCGCCCTCCTCCTGCTTCTGCCCGCCGCACCGGCGCGGGCCGCCGACATCTGCAACGAGACCAGCTTCATCGTCGAGGTGGCCCTTGGCTGGATCACGGACGAACGCGAGGTCGCCGTCGAGGGCTGGACCCGGGTCCGCCCCGGCGAATGCGTGGAAGCCGGTCCGGACATCGATCCGGAGAGCGCCGATCCGCTATTGTTCTATGCCCGCTCCACCGCCGCCTATCTGGGCGGCGTGCGCGAATGGGGCGGCCAGCTCGATCTGTGTGTTGGCGCTTCCGACTTCGCCGTGGAAGGCATCACCGATTGCGAATCGCTCGGCCTCGAACGCCGCGGCTTCGACATTCTCCGCGATGATCACCGCCTGCGCACCGTGCTGATCGAACCGGCCGATTATGGCGAGGATGCCCAGGAAGCCGGCACCCAGCGCCTGTTGCGCGATGCCGGCTACGACATCCGCAATATCGACGGGCTGGAAGGCCGCCGCACTTTCCGCGCCATCTCGGCCTTCGTACAGGCCGAAGGCCTGCCGCGCACCCCGCCACGCGCCGAGCTGATCGATGCGCTCGAAGCCGCCGCGCTGCGCCGCAATGCCGAGGCCGGGCTGATCGTCTGCAACGATACGGAGGGCCGCGTCGCGGTTGCCCTCGCCCGCCAGCGCGACGAGGTCTGGGAAGCGCGAGGCTGGTGGCGGCTGGATGCCGGTGGCTGCGCCCGTCTCATCGCCGATCATCTCGCCGACGCGAATGCCTGGATCTATGCCGAACAGACCGGCGAGGTGCGGGGCCGTTTGCAGGGCGGCACGGAGCGCTTTTGCTATTCGCCCTCGCGCTTTGTCGCCGAGGGCCGGGACGGTTGTGCCAGCCGCGGCTATTCCGCCGCCCAGTTCCGCCAGATCCCCGAGCCGGAAGACGGCACCAGCCGCATTTCGCTGACGATCAGCGATTTCCGCATCGCGGCCCAACCCGCGCGTCCGGAAGGGGAAGAGGAATGAGCCCGCCCGATCTGTCCCATGTCTCCACCTGGGTGTTCGACCTCGACAACACGCTCTACCCCTCCGATGCGGAGGTGATGAGCCAGGTCGACCGGCGCATGACGGAATATGTCGCGCAATTGCTCGGCCTGTCGCATGCCGATGCCCGCAAGGTGCAAAAGGATTACTGGCGCCAGTACGGCACCACGCTGAACGGGCTGATGGCGAACCGCCAGGTGCCCGATGGCCGCGCCTTCCTCGATTTCGTCCATGACATCGATCACAGCGTCATCACGCCGGACCCGGAGCTCGCCGCCCATATCCGCGCCCTGCCCGGCAAGCGCTATGTCTACACCAATGGCTCGCTGAAACATGCCGAGCAGATCTGCGACCGGCTTGGCCTCCACGACTGCTTTGACGACATGTTCGATGTCGAGGCTGCCGGCTTCAAACCCAAGCCGCACCTGGAAGGCTTCGAAACCTTCACCCGGCGTTTTGACGTGAAAGCCCCGGAGAGCGCCTTCTTCGAGGATTCGGTGCGCAATCTGAAGACCGCCTACGAGCTGGGCTGGACCACTATTCTGGTGCGCGCCCGCCCCGGCGCGCGCGACGAGGAATCCGCCGGTCCGGACGAGCATCCGGACCATGTCCATTTCGCTGCCGATTGCCTGCGCACCTTCCTGTCCACTGCCCGCACAAAGGCCAAAGCCGCATGACCGATCTCGCCGCCCTTGAACGCACCATCGACACCGCCTGGGACAAGCGCAATGAGGACGGCGCGCTCGACGCCGGTGTCGCGGACGCCGTGGCGCAGGCCATCGGCCTGCTCGACAGCGGCAAG
>CBDUFA010000070.1:0-6702 GCA_965366295.1 uncultured Hyphobacterium sp. | reverse complement strand
ATATTCCGCGCGGCCCGGCGTCCGGCCGCACCGTTCGCCCGGATGCCGGCGACGGGGACAGCTTTACCGGCGAGGAGACGGTGTTTCCCGCCGCACCGCGCGGCGACAGTTTCGGTGGCGAGGACGCCGGCTGGGTGCGCGATCCCGATGGCGGCCGGTTCGGCGGAGAGGATCCGGGCTGGGTGCGCCCGCCCGGTGCCGGCGATCCGCAAACCCCGCAGGCGATGGAATGCGAGTTCTGCGACGATGACGAGGACGTGCCGCAAGGCCCGATCGACAATACGCCGCGCCCGCAATCGCCCGCACCGCAGGAACCGGCCGGTGAAGAGGAGGATTGCGAATGGCGCAACCCGTCGCAAGGTCCGGATCAGGAATTCTGCGACGAATAGGGCGCGTCAGCCGGCCGGTCAAAAGCGGCGTGACATGATTGGTCCCCGCGCTAGACTCTCCCGCCGGAAGGAGTTTCCAAATTGAAAACACTCTGGCCATCCATTGTGCTGGCCGCCGTTCTGTTCTCGGCCAGCAGTGCCGCATCGGCGAACCGACGCGAAGCCCTGTCGATCGAAGCCGATTATTCGGCGTCTGTCCTGGTCTTCCGTGTTGGCCGGGTGTCGCTGAGCGCCGAGCTCGGCCGCGAGGCCTATGCCGCCAACGCCCATGTCGAGGCAGCGGGGCTGGCCGCGCTGTTCACCGATTTTTCCATCGATTCCGAAGTCGAGGGACGCTTCACGGCACAGGGCCCTGCGCCGGTGCGCTACGGCCATGTCGAGCATACGGGCGACAAGACCCGCATCATCGACGTGGCCTTCGATGGCGGCGTGGCCCGGCCCACCGCCAGCCCGGACTTTTCCTCCTGGGGCGAGCCGCCCGCCAGCGAAGCCGACCGCACCGGCGTAGTCGACCCGATGACGGCGACGCTGCTGTTGTCGGAACTGGTCGCCGCGGCTGACGATGTGCCCTGCGCGGGCGCGATCCCGGTCTTCGACGGCAAGCAGCGCTATGATCTCAACCTGGTGTCCCGTGGCACCGAAACCGTCCGCACCCGCGCCTGGCGCGGCGAAGCCCTGGTCTGCGATGCGTTCTATTCGCCGATTTCCGGCTATGACCCGGAAGACTGGCCGGAGCCGGGCGAGACCCGTCACCCGCTGCGCATATGGATCGCCCCCATCGCGGACGGCACGGCCTTCCTGCCTGTCCGGTTGCATACGCGCGCCGGTTTTGGCGGGGTGACGGTGGAGCTGCGCGAATTGCGGCTTGAGTAGTTATTCGACCGGTTGTTGCCGCTGGAAATGCATGGTGAAACCAACACCGCCGGAGACGGCGGCAATGACGAAACCGTTCTGGCCGCATGAAACAACATAGGCCGTTTCAATCACGATTTCGGTTCGGTCCGGCAAGCGCAGGTTTGCATTCTGCAGGCTCCAGGGACCCGGATTGCCGGTGCCATCATAGCTGGCTTCCGAGCGGAACATGTTGGGTGCGCTGGACCCGTTGGCTCCAAGCAGCTGATAGCTACCGGTTCCGCCTGTGAAATCGCCACGGGCACCGACTTGCGATTCCGGGCGACTCTCATCGCGGTCGAAATCCAGCGTCATATCCGGCGGCTGCCCGTCGGTCGGTGCCTCGCCGAGATAAACATCGAACGTGCCGTCCTGCATGGGCGGACAAATGGTAACCCTTTCGGAAATTGCCGCGATCCGCGTCGCGTCACTGAAGACGGAACGGGAGCTCGGTGCATCGATCCCGGCGGGGTCTTCAGGAGGGGTAAAAACATAAAGGCCGCGGAACCCGGCCATGTGATCATAGTTGAAGCCGAGCGAACCGGTGGCGGTATTGAAGTTGACCACGATGTACTGGAGAAATTCGAAGCTGCCGTCAAAGCTGCGGGCCTCGACATTGTAATTCCCGGTCACCGAGACGACCTGATCCCCGAATCGGGTCGGCATATAGCCAACGCCTGTTCCGGTTTCGCCAAATGCCATTATGCCATCGCCTAGAAACCGGCCGCCGGCGTCATTGTCTTCATCGCGCATCTGGAAAGCGAATATGCCGGTCAGAGGACTGGCCGCGTTAACCGGATTGGCCGGTGACGTATAGGCGATCGAGCTGGCCCCCCGGAGCGGAAGCGGGTCGCTGCCGGTCCGGTCTCGGAATTCGACGGAAACCCGCACGGATTCGGGGTAAAGCGGGACGCCGTATTGCGGATCCGATCGCAAGAATACCGAGAATGTGTTGCCGCTCCCGTCGACCGACATGTCGACCGAGGCCGCGCGCGGAGCCAGACAGGCGCCGGTTCCCGGATTGGACTCGCAAATCTCGACGACGAGCCCGGTGTTTACCTGCGGACCGACCAGGACGGGCCTGGCTGTCACCTCGGCGGTGCCGCCGCCAATGTTGATCACGGCGCCGCCAGCCGCATTCGCCCCGCCTGCCGTAGCGATGCGCAACACGCCGTCGGCGGACGGTGTGGCCAGAATGGTGACCAGGTCCGGCGGCGATCCGGCTTCCACCGTCAGGACGAGATCATTGATGCCCGGACGGCCCAGCGCTGATGCGTTGTCACACTCGAAAACAAAGGGAATGGTACCTGAAAAGGCTTCGCTGGCGGTCACGGCCAGAAGGAAGCCCTGCTGACTGCCAGCGGGGATGGTGACAGGCGTGTTGATCGTGCCGGTCAGCGCGTTGCCGGCGTCAACGGTCTGATAGGTCAGCGTCGTGGGACTATTGTCATCGTAGGATGTTGTCGCGAAGCAATTGGTGGCATCGGTATCGCCACTATTCATCACCGTCGCGAATACTGTCGCCGGATCGCCGATCGCCACCGACCGCGCATCTGGCAAGGTCGCCGCCTCCAGTTGCGGGTCGGCCGCTGCCCACCCCAAGCTCATGCACGCCAGCGTGGCGGCAGCACCCAATCGTCGCATGTCTATCCCCTGTTTTTTTCAGTATAGTCAAAAACAGTCCCATCCCAAAGCGCTGTATTGAAAAATGACCTTTACGGAAGCGTCAGGCAGCACTTGACCCGGCTGCTTGCCGCGCGATGTTGGTGTCAAAGGGAGGCAAATCATGACCGAGCGCAAATACGGCATCATCGTCTATGGCGCGACCGGGTTTACCGGGCGCCTCGTGGCGGAATACCTCAACACCATTTATGGCCAGGATCCGGAGGTGAGCTGGGCGATGGCGGGGCGCTCATCCGCCAAGCTGGAAGCCGTGCGCGAGGAAATGGGCATTTCCGGCAATGTCGACCTGGTGACCGCCGATGCGTCCGATCCGGCCTCCCTGAAAGCGATGGCGGAAAGCGCGCAAGTGATCATCACTACGGTTGGCCCGTATCAGCTTTATGGCGAGCCGCTTCTGGCCGCCTGTGCGGAAGCCGGTACGGATTATGTCGATCTGTGCGGCGAGCCGGCCTGGATGGCGCAGATGATCGGCAAGTACCAGAAACAGGCCGAAGCAAGCGGGGCGCGGATCGTGTTTTCCTGCGGCTTCGACTCGGTGCCGTTCGATATGGGCGTGCGCTATCTCCAGACCCAGGCCCGGCGGGTCCACGGCCATGAATTGCCGCGTGTGAAAGGCCGGGTCCGCAAGATGAAGGGCACATTCTCAGGCGGCACGGCGGCCAGCCTGACCGCGACGATCGCCGCGGTCAGCAAGGACAAGTCGCTGCTGAAGCTGCTGACCAACCCGTTTTCGCTCTGTCCCGGCTTTTCCGGGCCGAAACAGCCCCATTCCAGCGAGGCCGAGTATGATGAAACCGCCCGGTCATGGACCGCGCCCTTCATCATGGCGCCGATCAATACCAAGAATGTGCATCGGTCGAACTGGCTGTTGCGTCACCCCTATGGCGAGCAATTCGTCTATGACGAACGGATGATGACCGGTGACGGGGCAAAGGGCGAGAAGCGGGCGAAGGCGGCCGCCCGGCAGGAGAAAATCCAGAACATCATGCTGGCGATGGCGCCGACGCGCTGGCTGCTGAAAACCTTCATGATGCCCAAGCCGGGCGAAGGCCCGGACAAGGAGGCCCGGGAGACCGGGTTTTACGACGTGCTGTTTATCGGCGAGGGCGAGAATGGCGAAATCCTGAAGGCTTCGGTGAAAGGCGACAAGGACCCGGGATACGGGTCAACCTCGAAGATGATTTCGGAGTGCGCGCTCTGCCTGCTTCTGGACATCGACCGGCACACGACGCCCGGCGGCATCTGGACACCCGCGGCAGCGCTGGACCTGCCGCTGATTGACCGGCTGCAGGCGAAAGCCGGGCTGACGTTCACGCTGGAAGACTGATCAGGCGCGGGCCGGCGCGTCGAGGCCCGGCAGGCCGAACAGGGCAAGCTGAAGGCTCTGCGCGATACGGTTGGCCCGCTCCATGAACCAGGCCACGGCGCCGGGCGTGGGAGCGGTGTCAACGAGGGTCTGCTCGAACAGGGCCAGCCAGATGTCGAACTGGGCCGGGCGGATGCTGTCATGCTTCTTGTGGGCCGGCACGGGGCGGCCGGAATAGCGCCCGGAATTGAGCGCCACGGACGACCAGAAATCCTTCATCCGGGCAAGATGGTGCGGCCAGTTATCGCCGATCGCAGCGTCGAAGACGGGGCCGAGCGTGCGATCCGCCCGCACGCGGGCATAGAAGGTCTCGACCAGGGTGGAGATGTAGGCCTCGTCAATGCCCAGCGCGGCGGCGGTCGCGCGGATGGCCTCGCGCCGTTCGGCGGCGCTGCGGATCACGGTTTCTCTCATGGCGGTGGTCTGCGCTGGCGGGTTGCTTCGCACAAGGCGCGAAACTGACGCACCCTGGCCTGGCGGATCAGTCGGCCATCAGCGCCTTGCGCCGGAAGGCGGTCGGGGCTTCGCCGGTGGCCTCGCGGAAGGCGCGGTTGAAGCTGGCGATGGAGCCATAGCCGAGATCGAGCGCGACCTGCAGGATCTGGAGCCGGGCCTGGTCCGGATCGGCGAGTATCTCTTTTGCGTCCTCGACCCGGTGGGCGTTGATATAGCTGGAGAAATTGCGATATCCGAGGCCGCCATTGATGAGCTTGCGCAGGCGATGTTCCGGCGTGCCGAGCTGTTCCGCCAGGCGGCCGACCGTCAGGCCGGTCTCGCGATAGGCGCCCGCTGTCATGGCGGCTTCCAGCCGGGCGAGCAGGGATTTGTCGGCGGGGTCAATGCGGCTGGCCGCGGCCTCCGCATCATGGCGATAGGGCGCGGCCCGGTGTTCGGCGAACATGTCGCTGCGCGCCTGCAGCGCCCAAAGCGCAAAGCCGAAGGACAACAGCATCAGCCAGATCGACGAACCGATCCGGTATGTGGTCTCGAACAGATTGTCGATGCCGAACATGTCGAGCCCCATCAGGAAAACCGATGAGACGCCGACCGTGACAGCGATGACGACCCGGAAGCGGCGGCGGCTGTCGACGAGATCATCGCACCGGTGCAACAGGGCGAAGCGAATGGCGTGAATGATCAGGGCGGCGTTGATGGCCTGCTTGGTGAAGGTGGCCGCACCGATCAGGCCGGAGTCCGGGAAAGCCAGGCGGAAGCCGGTGAGCAGCACGATCGGGATGGCGGGCAGGAAATGCACCGGGCGCAGCCGGAACTCGTCACAGAACAGGGCGAGACAGAACCACCAGAAGAAGACGCCATCGAGCCAGGAAAACGGCACGAAGGGCGCCTGCCAGATGCCGAGCAATTGCACCAGCGCCGGCGAAGTGCACAGCATGTAGCTGAAAGCGCCAAAACCGAAGAGTGCGCCAAGCAGCCCTGGCAAGGAGTTCCGGGCGCCAATGATCAGCGCCGCACTGGTCAGAAGACACAGCACGGCGGCCGGACCGCGGGCCGCAATCTCGATGACGTCCAGTTCGGTCATGCCTGTCATTATGCGCCGGTTCGAAAAATCCTGCCAGCCTTTCCGGGCGGGGGGCGCGGGGAAGGCTGGCAGGCCAGGGGATGCTAGTCGCGCGCGGCGGCCAGCACCACGCGATCCCGTCCATCAGGGGAGATGCTCCGGGCGGCGTGGATTTGCGTCAGTTGCGGGGCTGCGATCTGCACGACGGCGCGCTCGACCGTGTCCGCGATGCAGATGCGGGTGGCATTGGCCGCCATGACAGCATTGCGGTTTTCCTCGGCGCAAACGTGCTCGGCGAGCGATTCAATGCGCGTATAGACGGCCTGGGCGCCGGCGGGTGTGACCAGTTCGGCCCGGGCATAGGTGAGGTCCGCGCTGGCGGGATTGCCAGCGGCGGACACGCCGAGCAGCAGGGCGGGGAGAAGGGCATTCAACATAATCGACCTCGTCTTTTTCAAGCGCCGCGGGGAGGCGGCTGACGAGATCAATCTGGCGACGGCCCGGCCCGCCTGCTTTGCGATTTCGAAAAACGCGCGAACCTTTTCAGGATTGCACGGCGTTTTTCAGAAACGATCAGGATCCGGGGCTAGCGCAGCCGGTAGGACCGGGCCGGAGCGAGGATCACCGCGTTCAGCAGGGCCAGGTCGAGCCCGGCCTGGTAGGCGCGCGCGGTCGGGTCCTGGGTGAAGGCGACGACAAAGCCCGAGCCGGTGCGGTTGGCCACGAGGAAAGGCTTGTAGGCCATCTGCTCGCGGTTTTCCGCCCAGAGATGGCCCGACGCGACCAATTCGTCCGGCCCGGCAAAGCGCAGCACGGTATCGGCCTCGTCCAGCGGTACGGCGGTGTAGATGTCA
>CBDUFA010000069.1:0-6712 GCA_965366295.1 uncultured Hyphobacterium sp. | reverse complement strand
CCGGCCCGCTCTGGCCGACGATTCCGGGCTCTGCGTGACCGCGCTCGGGGGCCAGCCCGGCATCCATTCGGCCCGCTGGGCTGGCGAACCGCGGGATTTCGGCCGCGCCATGCAGCGGATCGAGTCCGAGTTGCAGGCGTCAGGCTCGGCCGATCGACATGCGGCCTTTGTATGCGTACTCGCGCTGGCTTTCCCGGACGGGACGCACCGCTTCTATGAAGGACGGATCGAGGGCGAGATGGTCTGGCCGCCGCGTGGTACGGGCGGATTTGGTTATGATCCCGTCTTCCGCCCTGCAGGCGAAGCGCGGGTCTTTGCCGAGATGACATCGGCGGAAAAAGCAGCGCTCAGCCATCGGGGCCGGGCGCTGGCAAAGCTGATGGCCGGCGAGTTCGGCAATGACTGAGGCGCCGCTGGGTCTTTACATTCACTGGCCGTATTGCGCGCGGATCTGCCCGTATTGCGATTTCAATGTCTACCGCGCGCGCGGTGATGACGAAGCCCTGTTCAATGCCTTGCTGGCAGACTTGGCCTACTGGGCTGACCGGTTGCCGGGCCGCGATCTGGCCTCCCTGCATTTCGGCGGTGGAACCCCCTCGCTTCTGTCGCCGCAGCGTCTCGAACAGATCATCGAGATGGCCGGGCAGAAATTCGGATTCGTCGTCGGCGCCGAGATCGGCCTGGAAGCCAACCCCAATGACTCGAAGGCGTTTGCCTCATTTGCCGCAGCCGGGATCAACCGGTTGTCGCTGGGCGTGCAAAGCTTTGACGATGACGCGCTCCGCGCGCTGGGCCGCGACCATGATGCGCGCGCCGCGCAAGATGCTGTGGCGGCCGTCGTGAGCAATTTCTCCAACTGGTCGCTGGATCTTATCTATGCGCGCGAGGGCCAGCGCGAATCCGGCTGGCTGAAGGAGCTGGACGCTGCGATTGCCACCGGTATGCCGCACCTGTCGCTTTACCAGCTCACCATCGAACCGGGCACGGCCTTTGCCCGCCGCGTATCGCGCGGCGAACTGACGCCACCCGGCGACGAGACGGGTGAATGCCTCTACCGGCTGACGCAGCAGGTTTGCCGCGATGCCGGACTGGCAGGATATGAAATCTCCAATCATGCCCGGCCAGGATTCGAGTCACGTCACAACCGGCTCTACTGGGAGGGTGGCGACTGGATCGGAATCGGGCCGGGCGGCCACGGGCGGATCGGGTCCGGCGGGTCCGGTGGGCGGCTTGCGACCGAAACGGCACTGCGGCCCGATGACTATGTCACGCTTGTACGCGAGACCGGCACGGGTGCTATCGAATCGCGCCTGTCCTCGGTCGAGGAAGCCCAGGAACGAATCCTCATGGGTTTGCGGATAGCCGACGGGCTCGACCGGTCCCGGCTCCGCCATCTGACCGGTCTGGACATCAATACCGATGAAGCCAGCCGCATGGCGCGCCAGGGTTTCATCGTGCTGGACGATGACCGCGTTCGCCTGACAGCCGAGGGGCGGTTGCTTGCGGACGGTGTTGCGTCCGCGCTTTGTCCCTAGAATACGGCCGGTTCGAAGCGGCGTGGCGCCGGATCGATGACCCGGAAGGCATCGCGCCGCACTTCATAGACCGCGAGACCGCGTTCGATCTGCCCATCGGCCCGGAAACGGAACAGGCCATCGGCTCCGTAGAATCCTTCCGGGTCTTCCAGCATTTCGCGGCTGACCTCGCCCTCATTGGCAAAGAACACCGATAAAAGCACCGCATCATAGGCATGGCTGGCAATGCGCGAGGGTTCCTCGCCGAAGGCGGTTTCATACTGGGTGACGAAGGTTTCGTGGGCCTCGGCGTCGGGTCCGGCAAACCAGCCGCCATGCAGTACGGGCTCGCGGCGCGTCTCTTCACTGTTCCAGAGCCCGGTTCCGAGGAAACGGATCACCAGCGGGTCGATGTCGTGATAGGGCAGGAGCGGACCCAGCGTGCGCAACCGCGTGCCGCCTTCAGGCATCATCACGGCCTGGAAAGGCGCGTCCGGTGAAGGTTGCCAGTCCCGTGAATTGAATTCCATGGCTTCCGTGGCCTCGAGACTTGTAAAGCCCAGCTCGGCCAGCCGGCGCGCTGCCGACGTCATGGCCTCGACGCCGCCGACATAGGTTTCTTCCGCCGCGACATAGCCGCCATTCAGCTCGGCATTGCGCTCCAGAGATTCCCGGACCGCGTTGCCATAGGCTCCGCCCGGTCCGATGAAGGCGAAGCGCTCGACACCGCGCAGTGCCACGTATTCGGTGATGCGGGCCACTTCCTGTTCCGGCGGAAGGCTCAACAGATAGACCCCGTCCCCGGCAATGCTCGTATCGGTCGAGAAGGCCAGGACAGGGACATCGTAACGGCGGCCGATCTCACCGGCTCCCGCCGCAGCGGCCCCGAAGAGCGGGCCCAGAATGATGTCCGCGCCGTCATCGATTGCGGCCTGCGCCGCGCGCCGGGCACCTTCCGCGGTGCCGCCCGTGTCCTTGGGCATGAGGATCAGCGTATCCGGACCATGCTCGAACAGGGCAAGTTCTGCGGCCCGGAGCAAATTGGCCGCTTCATTGCGGACGGCAGCATTGGCATGGCTGAACGGCAATAGAAGCGCCGCACGCGTCAGCTCGCGATCCTCGAGATGCCGGGGGACCAGACCGCCCTCGCGGACAAGGGTTTCGGGCTCAACGACTTCCGGTTCGGTGACCTCGGGTTCGGTCACGACCGGCGGTGGCGGGGGAGGTGGAGGTGGCGGAGGCGTCTCCGTTGTGGCACAGGCCGAAAGGGTGACCGCCCCGGCGGCAATGGCCAGCATTGCAAGAACCGGTCTTGGTAACAGGCGCAAGCCGCGCAAAGATGCAGGAAGAATCATGTCCGAGCCGCCTTCACATATTCCCGGCGAAGCTAGCCGCCGCGCTCCCGCACCGCAACCGCCCGAGCCGGGTCTCAACATTGTTTCCACGCCGATCGGCAATCTGCGGGATATCACCCTGAGGGCGCTGGATGCCCTGGCCGGGGCTGACCGTATCCTGGCCGAGGATACCCGTGTCGCCCGCAAATTGCTCGATGCCTATGGTCTTAGCGGCAAAGTCTTACCCTATCACGACCATAATGGGGCAAGGATGCGGCCCGAGATTCTCAATGCCCTCGCGGCTGGCGAAGCAGTGGTGCTGATTTCCGATGCCGGCACGCCGCTTATCTCGGATCCCGGCTACAAGCTGGTGCGCGAGGCGGTCGAGGCCGGACACGCCGTCCGGGCGCTTCCGGGCGCCTCCGCCCTGCTGACGGGTCTGGCCGCGGCCGGATTGCCGAGTGACGCCTTCTTCTTTGCCGGCTTCCTGCCCCCAAAGTCCGGCGCCCGCCGTAACCGCCTGAAAGAACTGGCAGCAATACCCGGCACGCTGGTCTTCTATGAATCCGGTCCTCGCCTGGCGGCTTGCCTGGCGGATATTTCAGCCGAGCTCGGGGATCGTGAGGCCGTCGTCGCGCGTGAGCTGACCAAGAAATTCGAGGAATTCCGGCGCGGCCAAGTCGCCGAGCTCGCCTCCCACTATGCCGAGGCCGGGGCTCCGAAAGGTGAAATCACGCTTCTGGTCGGGCCGGGTGAAGGTGTGCCGGCTGAGACGTTCGACATCGACGCGGAGCTGGCGCGGCTGATCCCCGAGCAGGGCGTGAAAGGCGCAGCCGCGCGACTGGCCGCACAGACCGGGTTGAACAAGCGTGACCTGTATGCGCGGGCGCAGGCGATCAAGGACGGCTCGACGTGAGCCGCGAGCGCCGGAACGCCGAAGCGCGCGGCCGCCGGGCCGAGCTGTGGGCGGCGTTCTGGCTGATGCTCAAAGGCTATCGCGTGATCGCTCTGCGCGAGACAACGCCGTCCGGCGAGCTCGACCTCGTGGCGCGCAAGGGGAATGTGCTGGCCATTGTCGAGGTCAAGGCCCGCCGCTCGCTGGAGGCCGGTATTCATGCGCTGGGCTATCGCCAACAGCAACGCATCATGCGCGGCGCGTCCTGGCTGGCCGGCCGCCGCCGCGAGCTGGCCGGGCTCGCCATTCGCTATGACCTGATGGTGATCCGGCCGTTTCGCCTGCCCTTTCATTCGCGGCAGGCCTTCTGGCCGGAAGGCCGGGATGCCAGCGACTTTAATTGAACGGAATCATTTGCGCGGATAGTCTTGTGCCGGGCTGTCTCCCCGATGGAGTTGCAACGCATGTTCTACCGCCTGTCTGCCGTTTTCATGGCGCTCGCCCTGTCGGCCTGTGCCGCGATCCAGCCGGAGCGATCCCTGGGCCGCGATCTCGATGACACCAATGCTTCCTTGTCGATCAAGGCCGCGATGACGCGCGCCGAAGGCTATGCACTCGATGGTGTGGATGTGGAGGTGACGGATGGCGTCGCACTCCTCACCGGCACCGTCCCTCGCGAGGAAGACCGGCGCCAGGCAGAATGCCTGACCTGGTCGGCGCTGGCGATCCGGTCGGTCGAGAACGAAGTGACGGTGTCACAGGCTTCCACCCTGCGCGACGGCGCTCGTGACAGCTGGATTACCCAGCAGGTGCGCAGCCGGCTCCTGCGGGACCGATCGGTGCGCAGCGTCAACTACAATGTCGAGGTCGAGAATGGCCGCGTCTACCTCCTGGGCGTGGCCCGGACCCGCGGCGAGCTGGAACGCGCGGCGCAACATGCTTCGCTGGTGGAGGGCGTGACCGATGTGGTGACCCTGGTCCGCGTCATCGGCGAGGAGCCGCCCGTCCATGCACGCGGGGCACGCCAGGCAGCCGCGTGCGGCGGCGAAGCCATTCCCGCAGCGGATGCCATGCCGGCGCTGGGCGATCCCCAGGATGTCCGCGATGCGCCCGTGACACCGATCGACTAGTCAGGAAACAAGATGAGCCTTCGCATTGCGGTACAGGCCGATCCGGTCTCGACGTTCAATATTCATGGCGACACGACCTTTGCCCTGATGGAAGAGGCCCAGTCGCGTGGCTATCGGCTCTGGGCCTATCAGCCGCATCACCTGTCCTGGGAGATGGGCCGGGTCACGGCCCGCGCGCGGCCGGTCACGGTCCAGCGTGTGCCGGACCAGCCGGGAATCGAGGGCGAGCCCGAAACGCTCGACCTGGCCGAGGACATTGATGTCGTCCTGATGCGCCAGGACCCGCCATTCGACATGTCCTACATCACGGCCTGCCATGTGCTGGAGTACCTGAAAGGCCGCACCCTGGTGCTGAACGATCCCGAATGGGTGCGCTCGAGCCCGGAAAAGATCATGCCGCTGGATTTCCCGGAGCTGATCCCGCCGACCCTGATCTCGCGCGATCTCGCGGCGATCAAGGCGTTTCGCGCCGAGCACAAGGACATCATACTCAAGCCGCTCTATGGCAATGGCGGGGCCGGCGTGTTTCGCGTGAAACCCGATGACGGAAATTTCTCGTCCATTGCCGAGATGTTTTTCGGCCTCAACCGCGAGCCGATCATCGCGCAGGCCTTCCTGCCGAATGTCGCCGCCGGAGACCGCCGCGTCATCCTGATCGACGGCGAACCGGTGGGCGTGATCAACCGCGTGCCGCAACCGGGCGAGACCCGTTCCAACATGCATGTCGGCGGGCGGGCCGAGGCGGCGGACCTCAACGCGGCGGACCGCCATATCTGCGAGGTGATCGGTCCGGTCCTGCGTGAACGCGGGCTGATGCTGGTCGGGATCGATGTGATCGGCGACCGGCTGACCGAGATCAATGTCACCTCGCCGACCGGAGTCCAGGAGCTGAAACGCTTTTCCGGCGTGGATGCGGCGGCATTGTTCTGGGATGCCGTGGGCAGAAGGCTGGGCCGCTGATCAGACCACAACCTTGACTCGCACCCGATTTTTGTTCTTATAATGTTCCTGTTTTGATCGGTTGTGTTCTGCTGTATGTGGAAAACTGCCGGTTTCACAAAGGCTTATCCACAAGCACCGGATGGGCGGGGAGGAACATGTCATGGCCGGCAGCACGATCACCGTCGCGTTCGAGGGAGCAGAAGCCCGCCGCGTTGATGTCCAGGCTCAGTTTGCCGGCGGTCAGCCCGCATTCATGGTGGTCGGGCTGGGCGACAAGGCGGTCGCGGAAAGCCGCGAGCGCGTGCGGGCCGCCTTCGCGGCAATCGGCCTGTCACTGCCGCCCGGCCGGGTGATCGTGAACCTCGCACCGGCCGACCGGCCCAAGGAAGGGTCGCTTTTTGATTTGCCGATCGCGATCAGCCTGATGGCCGCGATGGAGGTCATCCCGCCTGACGCTGCAGCGGACCATCTCGCCATGGGCGAGCTGGGGCTGGACGGTTCGATCACCATGACGCCCGGCGCCCTGCCGGCCGCGATGACGGCCAGCCGTCACGATCTCGGATTCATCTGCCCGGAATCCTGCGGGCCGGAGGCGGCCTGGGCCGGGGGTGAATTATCCATCCTCGCCCCCTCCTCGCTGATCCAGCTGGTCAACCATTTCAAGGGACGCCAGATGCTGTCGCGTCCGGTTCCCGGCGATCTGATCGATGCCCGGCCGGATCTCGATCTCAAGGATGTGAAGGGACAAGAGGGCGCCAAGCGGGCGCTGGAGATCGCTGCGGCCGGCGGGCACAATCTGCTCATGGTCGGCCCGCCGGGCTCCGGGAAATCGATGATGGCCGAACGCCTGCCCGGCCTTCTGCCGCCCCTGCCGGCCGAGGAATTGCTCGATGTCTC
>CBDUFA010000068.1:0-6761 GCA_965366295.1 uncultured Hyphobacterium sp. | reverse complement strand
CTGGGTGATCCAGCGGATCGTGCCATCGGTCCGATCAACGCAGACCACTTCGCCATCGGACGTCACCAGGAAGAGGAAATTCCCGGCCACCCAGGGCGCATGCAGGCCACCGGCGGGCTGGGTCCAGATCCGTTCCCCGGTGCGCAAATTGAAAGCGGCGAGGATGCCGGAATGGCTCATCGCGTAGACCATGTCGTCGACGATGACCGGGCTGCCGGCCACATCATTGATGGCCGAGATCGGCGTAAGGCCGCCCGAGCGGGTCAGCGCGTCATTCCAGATCGGGTTGCCGTTCTGCGAGCGCAGCGCGACCAGCTCGCCCGAGGCGTAAGGTGCCACGACGGTTTCACCCAGCACGGCGACGCTCGGCGAGGTCAGCAGGCGGGCCGGCTCGGCAATACCCTGGTGGTTCCAGACAATCTCGCCATTCGACTGGTCGATGGCATAGAGCTCGTTGTCATCGGTAGAGGCATAGACCATGCCGCCAACGGCGGTCGGTGCCGAGTGGAAAGGCGTCAGCGATTCCGCGCGCCAGATTTCCTGGCCGGTCGCCGCATCGAGCGCGGCGAGGAAGCGGTGGCCATTGTGCACGAAGACGCGGCCGCCATCGAAGGCCAGGCCGCCGCCAAAGGAGGTACGGTCATTGCGGTTCGGCTCGCGCAGCGCGACTTCCCAGATCTCGGAACCGTTTTCCGGGTCGAGCGCGAAGACATAGCCGCGGCCATCCATCGCGTAGATGCGGCCATCGGCATAGATCGGGCGCGAATTGATCCGGCTGGACCGGTTCGAGCCATTGCCGAAATTGCGGCGGAAGAGAATGTCGAGCGGGCCGGAGGCCTGCGTGTGCTGCATGGCGTGCGTGGGGTAGCCGTCCGGCTGGGCCCAGATCGTGTTGCGATAGGCGGTCGGCAGCTCCACCGGCAGAGCCGCGGCTTCCGGATCGGCCTGCAGGGATTGCTCGAAAGACAGGATGGAAACGCGCTCATCGACCGGCGGCGCGTTCGCATCGTCCTCTTCAATAATGGTGAAGGGGTTGAGCGTGGACGCCGTATCCTGAATCGACGAACAGGCGGCGAGCAGAGTGCCCAGCGACGCCAGCAGGATGAGTCGCGCGGAAGTCTCAAATGTCATCGTATCAGTCCTGTCCGTCTTCGGCGGTCGTATCTTCTGAATTGTCGAGCGCGCTGGCCGCGTCCGGCAGGCTCGGGCTGTCAGTCGCGAGGGAGCGCATCTCGTCTTCGGCTTCCTGCAGGGCCGAGCCCAGATTGAAGGTTTCCGGGTCGACCGTTTCGGTTTCCGGCAGGTCCGGCATCAAGGATTCGGCATTGGCCTCGCTGGCCGCGGCACCGTCGATTTCCTGTTGCTGGCGGATGCGGTCGATCAGGCCGACAGCGGCCTGGGCGCGCTGCGAGATCGGCAGGGCCAGCGCATCGATATCGTCGGCAATCGCGGAATACTCGGTATAGGCGCGGTCCATGTCGCCAATGGCAAAAGCCTTCGCGGCAATCACTTCCCGGGCCAGCAGGCGGTAGGGCCGATTGGGTTCCATCACCTCGGTGAGGCGGTTCTGCAAATCATCGAGCGACAATTCGTCGAACAGCGCCATGGCGGCCTTCACGCGCGCCAGGTCGGAAAACGGCACGGTCGAGAATTCCTCGGCGGCCTGCTCGAACAGATAGCCCGCAGCGGCCGGATCGCCGTTTTGCAGCGCGATATCGCCACGCTGCATCAGCGCCAGGCCGGCATAGCCGTTGGAGCCATCCTCGGCGAGCGACGCCAGCGCGGCATCGGCGGCTTCCAGCTCGCCATCACCGACCATGGCAATGGCCTCGAGATAGCGGTCGGACATCGCATTGGACTGGCGGTTCTGGAAATATTCCCAGGCCTGCCAGCCGGTCGCGGCCAGCACGATGGCCACCGCACCGCCCAGCGCCCACGGGCCCCATTTGCGCAGGAGCTCGTTATACTTGTCCTTGCGGAGTTCTTCTTCAACTTCGTGGAAAATATCGGCCACGGGAAACGCCCTGAATTCTCTGGTCAATCGGAGCCGGACACTAGCCGCGCTGGTCCGCAGCGGCAACCGCGCTGAGGGCCAGGACCTGCTAATTTGTCTGTAATGGCAGCCGGGGTGACGAGAGATGCGAGGAAAAGCCCGAGGAGCGGGGCTTTTCCCCCGGTCGAGGGCTTTGACAAAGCAGATCGACGTCATCATGGCCGTCCTTCGGACCGGGCAGCTTTGCACGGGCTACTGTGTCGCAAATCCTTGAAAGGCATTGGCCTTCCGGCGGGTTTGCTCCTTGTATCCGCACAAATCCGCTCCGGCCATTGCAGCCAGATTAGCAGTTGCTGGCCCTACCCGTTCTTCTGCTTGAAGGAATAGGTTTCTGCATCCGACGGAAACGCGCGCGAGTTCACATCGGCGGCATAGGCCTGCACCGCCTCCTCCACCACGCCCGACAATTGCGCATAGCGGCGCACGAATTTCGGCGTCCAGTCGAACAGGCCGAGCATATCCTGGGTGACGAGGATCTGCCCGTCACAGGCGGCGGACGCGCCGATCCCGATGGTCGGTGCCTTGACCGCCTCGGTGATCTCGCGTGCCAGTCCCTCGGCCACGCCCTCGATGACAATGGCGAACGCGCCGGCGGCATCGGCTTCGCGGGCCTCGTTGAAGACGCGGGTGCGCTCCATGTCGTCGCGCCCCTTGGCCTTGAACCCGCCTTCATTGAGCGCGGCCTGCGGGCGCAGGCCGACATGGCCCATCACCGGGATGCCGCGCTCGGTCAGGAAGCGGATCGTGTCGGCGGCATAGACGCCGCTCTCGATCTTCACCGCCTGGGCGCCGGTCTCGGCCAGCGCGCGCGAGGCGCTTTCAAACGCCTGCTCCGGCGATTTCTCATAGGTGCCGAAGGGCAGGTCGATCACGACCAGCGCCTGCTTTGCCGCGCGCATCACCGCCTGGCCGTGCAGGATCATCATGTCGAGCGTGACGCCGATGGTGGAATCCAGCCCGTGCACCACCATGCCGAGGCTGTCACCGACGAGCAGGACATCGCAATGCGGATCGAGCAGGCGCGCCATCGGCGCGTCATAAGCGGTCAGGCAGACCAGCGGCTCGCCACCCTTGCGGGCACGAATGTCGGGAACACCGGTACGGCGGGTTTTGCTTTGCGCGGACATGCCCGCCTCTCTAACGCATGTTGCAATGCAGCGAAAGACGGTTGGCCGCGATCAGGAATAGATGGTTTTCGGAATAACGATCGCGAAGCCGGCAATCATGATGGCCAGTACGCCCGCGGCCAGCATTTCCGGCGAGGTATAGGTGAACACCTGCCCCATGATGCCATCGGTCGGCAACAGGTCGGGACTAGAGAAAAAGCCTTCCAGCTGGGTGCCGGCAATGGCCGAGCCGGTCGAGCCGGCCCCGCCGAGGATCAGCGCACGGCGGCGGTCGGGACGCTTGATGCGGCCCTGGACCTTGTGCACGAAATCGTCGGTATCGATAGGATCATCCGGCTCCGCCGCGGCAAATGCGGCGCGCAGGCGATCGTCAAAGGGATCATTCATGGTCATGATACCATCGCCTCCTCGGCCTCGAACCAGGCCTTGAGTTTCTCCCGTCCCCGGTTCACATGCGACTTCACGGTTCCCAGCGGCATGCCCGTGGCGTCCGCTGCCTCGGCATGAGACATGCCCGCAGCATAACACAGGGTGACGCAGATCCGTTCGTCTTCCTTCAGTGTCTTCAATCCGCGGTCGAGATCGACCACCGATCCCATGTCACGCGGTGCCTCGACGTCGTCGACTTCCGGCTTGAAGCGTTCCATGGCTTTCTCCGTTGCCTTGCGCTTGCGCGCGGACATCAGGAATTCATTGTAGGCGATCCGGCAGAGCCAGGCGCGGAAACTCCCCTGCCCGGTGAAGCTGCCGATCTTGTTGAAGGCCTTGATGAAAGCCTCCTGCGCGAGGTCGTCGGCGAGGGCGTGATTGCCGCACATGCGCTGCATCAGCCCCCGCACAACACCCTGGTGACGGCGGACGAGTTCGCCAAAGGCCGCGCCATCCCTGGCGGCAACGACCAATGCAATCAATTCCTCGTCCGATGCACCCCGAGACACTGGGCTTCCCTCCGATCGCCAGGACTGGCTATTCGTTGCTGGTGTTCTTTTCGCCCATCAGCACGCCCATCAGGATGAGCGCGATGCCGACAAAGCCCGGGAAGGACGAAACGCCCAGCATCACCCAGAAGCCTTCGAAGTCGCCTTCGGTCGTCGAGATCGCGAAGCCGAGCATCAGGAATGCGGCTGCGATCGCCACCAGCACAATACCCCAGCGGATGTCGCGGCCCTTGGATTTTTGCGGCATGCCGAGCGCGCGAATGATGTCCGGCGTCAGTTGCGTGCCGCTTTGCGCCGCCTGGCGCACGGTTTCCAGTACTTCCCGGCGGTTTTTCGCGCCGAAGTGAAAAACGATCCAGACGATCAGGACGATCGAACCGAATACGGTAAACGGGGCAAGAATTTCAGGTCCCATTTGTGTTTCCTTTCGTGTCTCGAATGCGCCTGATTGGCGCTTCCGGACCTATGATGCGGTGCGGCACGAATTTGGATGCAGCGCGCTATCCGATAATGCCGATGCCGAACAGGTAAAGGTGAAACCGGGCAATCAGGGCGGCGATCAGCGCGCCGATCACGATGGCCACCACATCCCCGCCCCAGCCCTTGGGCGGCTTGGGCGGATGGTCACCGCGCAGGAAGGCGGCAATCGTGGTCAGCACCGACCAGGCGAAAAAAGCGCCGAACAGATAGACCGCCGATCGTTCGCCATTGGCCGCCAGGTGGGCGCCCGACCACAAAACGACAGCCAGCAACATGGGGTGCTGGACGAAGCGCCGGATATGGCTGGGCGTATAGGCGGCGACAATCAGGATCAGCGAAACCGGAACGGCGACGAGCGCCAGCGTGCGGCCCCATTCCGGCGCGATGTAGAGGGTTTCCGAAGGGTGCGCCTGGATCTTGCCATAGATGATCAGGCCGAAGCCGACGATCGAGATCAGCGAGTAAAGCACCTTGAACCCGCCCGGCCCGAAGCCGGACACCATGGCATTGCGCGCGCCCGGGATCAGGCGAATGGAATGGATGCCGATGAACAGCACAAGCCCGGCAATCAAAAGCGTCATGTAAGTCTCCCCCGCATTTGGGGGCATCCTAGTCCGAGTCTGCCGCCCGTGACGAGATGCAACACGCCCGCGCGTCCGCGAAGGCCGGCCTCAGGATGAAAAACGCGACGGCAGAAGACGGGGCAGCCAGAGCGCCAGCGCCACGATTCCGGCGGCCAGGGCCAGGCCGGGCGTCGCCGCAAGGTCGGTGAGAAGGCCGGTGGCCGCTTCGACCGGTGTCAGGCCCGCAGCGCTGACCAGGCCGAACAGGATGAAGGCAATGGCGAGGCTCAGCGCGGACACGCGGCGCACCTGCCGGAAAAGCCGGATCCGCGCCATGCGTTCTTCGACGCCGGCCATGAAGGCAAAATCCCGCGCCGGTGCTGCATCGGCCGCGAGGAAGGCCATCAATTTGTCGTTCGCACTCATGATGCGTCACCTCCCAGCGCGGCGAGCAGCCGGGCCCGGCCGCGCTTGATATGAGATTTGACCGTGCCGACCGGCATGTCCAGTGCCTGCGCCGCATCGCCATGTGACCAGCCCCCGGCGAGGCAGAGCGAGACGCAGGCGCGCTGGTCCGGGGTGAGGCTGCGCATGGCCGCCTCCAGCGCCAGCGCTTCTTCCGGGCTGACGCCTTCGGCCTGCGTCTGCCGGTCGGTCTCGAACCAGTCCTGCTCGCGCTGTACGCGCCGGCCCTGCGCCCGGCGGTCTTCCGAGGCGAGGCGCCAGCCAATGCCGAACAGCCAGCTCTTGAAGGCGGCCGCGTCGTTGAGCTGATCGAGCCGCTGCCAGGCGCGGATCAGCGCGTCCTGCGCCAGATCGTCGGCCAGCGCCGGTTCGCGGCAGACCCCGCGCAGGAATGTGCGCAGGGCCCGGGCGTGGCGCAGGGCCAGCTGTTCGAAGGCAGCGTCCGAACCGCGGCGGGCTGCGCCGACCAGATCGGCGTCGCTGAGCACGGGGCCGGCCTATTTGCGGCGGCGCCCGAAAAGACCGCCGACGAGGAAGGCCAGGGCCAGCACGCCGAGGATCATGGCGACGAAATACATCGAGGTCTCGTCGCCGAGCCAGTTCTGGTAGCCGACGAAGGCAAACACGCCGGACAGGCCGCCGAAGAGGATAACGAGGAAGGGGTTCCACGCACCGGCATCGCCATCGCCATCCTCGCCATGCCAGTCCCGGTGATGGCGGTCGGAATCCTTTTCCAGCGCCCGGATCAGATCGGCCGGCGGTTCCTTGCCGGCCTGGGCGTAGGCCTTGAGCACCTCGACCCTGGCCTTGGTGCGCTGGTAGTTCATGAAACTGTTCCAGCCCCCGGCCACGAAGAAGGCGAGCGGGAAAAGCAGCCACCAATAGCTCTCGAAGAGTTCGCCAAAAGATTCCATTTCAAGTCCTCCAATCGACCCGGCTGTTATCGCCGTTCATGGAGGTAGTGGCCACCGCAAAGCGGTCTGGAGGCAGGCGGGGTGTATTTTTTGGGGAAGCCGAGAATTCATCTTTCTCCCCCTGCTTGCGGGGGGAGTGTCGCCCACGGGTCCGACCGCAGGTCGGCCCGAGTGCAGGCTCCGCGACGAGGGGGGCATGGGGGGGGGGGGGGGGCGGGGGG
>CBDUFA010000067.1:0-6823 GCA_965366295.1 uncultured Hyphobacterium sp. | reverse complement strand
TCTTCCAGCACCTTGCGGCGGTTTTCCGGTTTGGCGTTGATCAGCTCGCTGATCTGGCCCTGACGGACGAGGGCCGGCGAATTGGCGCCGGTCCCGGCATCGGCGAACAGGAGCTGGACGTCCTTGGCGCGGACTTCCTCGCCATTGATGCGATAATTGGAGCCGGCACCGCGGGCGATGCGGCGGACGACTTCGAGAATTGTGTGCTCGTTGAACCGGGCCGGGGCGGTGCGGTCGTCATTGGCAATGACCAGCTTGACCTCGGCATGCTCCCGCGAAGGGCGGGCATCGGTACCCGAGAAGATCACGTCTTCCATGCCGGAGCCGCGCAGCGACTTGGCGGACGTGGCGCCCATCACCCAGCGAAGCGCCTCGAGCAGGTTGGACTTGCCGCACCCGTTCGGGCCGATGACGCCCGTGAGTCCGGGATCGATCGACAGCTCTGTCGAGTCGACGAAGGATTTGAAACCGGTCAGCCTGAGTGAGGTAAATTCCACGCAGTCCCCGTCACCAAAGGGACGGTCCTACGCTCCACGCCGCCGTCCATACCATCCTATTCGCCGGTGTTTTCACCGTGCTCATAGGCCAGATACAAAATGATTCGCCGGAATGTGTCTGCATCATGTGTAGAGGGCACCAGGTCGCCATCCAGCATCAGGGGCTCGCCATCTACATGATAAACATAGGCTAATCCGTCCGGGGTCGGATCGGTGGTCAGCAAATAATTGTTGATAAAGAAGGCCGGCGTGCCGCCCGCGCCATCTTCCACCGATTGCTGATGGCGCGCGAGGACGCCCTGCTGGACCGATTCCGTGGCCAGGCAGGCATCGACATCTTCCTGTGACAGGCCGAGCGCCTCGCCGACGCGGTAATAGACCGGGGCCGGGCTCTGTTGTTCACGGACCAGGCCGAAAACCTCGGTCTGGGTCTCGAACAGGAGGTGCAGCGCGTTGAAATACTGGTCGTCGGCGGCACAGTCCGCGATCATGAAGCCGATGGCGGCCAGCTGCGGCTGGCCGGTCAGCATCTCGCGGTAGATAAAGCGCATCTCGCCGGTGGCAATGAACTCGTCCTGCACCATCGGCCAGACATTTTCATACCAGGCCAGGCAGTGCGGGCACGCCACGGAGGCGTATTCCACCATGCGGATCGGGGCATCGACTTCGCCCACCGCGCGATCATCCGGGCGTTCCTCGCCGGGGTGAGGCGTCTGTGCCGCGGCACCGGCGGCGAACAGCGGAAACAGGATGGCGAATGCGAGGGCGCGCAGCATTTATTCTTCCTCTGCCGGGGCGTCTGTTCCGCCGCCGGCTTCAGCGACGAAATGGTTGAGGATCAGCTCGAAGGTGGCGGCGTCGACGCGCGCCGGCACCATTTCGCCGTTCACCATCAGCGGCTCGTCATTCCAGTTATAGACCAGCTCGCCGCCAACACGGGCGGAATCGAGCAGGTGGCCGTTGATGATGAAGCGCGGCGTGCCGGTGATGCCGTCGTCATAGGCGGCCTGGTTGGCATCGAGCACGGCCTGTCGCAAATCCGGGTCGGAAATGCAGGTCTCGAACTCGTCGGCCGAGATGCCGACCGTGGCGGCGATGTTCTGGAATTCCTGGCGCGCGCCGCGCGGGCTGCCGGCGGCCTGGAAAATAGCCTGCTGCTGATCCATCAGCAGGTCGATCACGTCGAAATAGCGGTCATCCGGCGCGCAGCGGGCGAGCATGAAGCCGGCCTGGGCGAGTTGCGGCTGCCCGGTCAGCATTTCGCGGAACACGAAGCGGACCTGGCCATTGTCGATATATTCCTCGATCGTCGGATAGACCTCGTCGTGGAAGTCGGCGCAGTGCGGGCAGGACGTCGACGCATATTCGATCAGCGTGACCGGTGCGTTGACAGAGCCCAGCGCGCGATCGCCTTCGCGCTCATACTGGCCGGTTTCTCCACCGGACGAGGACGAGCCGCCACCGCAAGCGGCGAGGACGGCGGCTGCGGCAATTGTGGACAGGGCCAGAGCCCGGCGCGTGATCGACATGCGTTCATTCTCCCCGTTCGCGGCGCCTGGCCGCGCGTTCAACTCGTTCCAGCGCGGAGGATAACCGGGCATCCGGGTCAATCTCCACCCCTTGAGTCATGTGATTATTCACTTCCCGGCTCACATGTGCGTGTGACGCACCGCTGCGGGATTTCGGCGTGCCCTGTTTCACCCGGATACGGGTTGGTGCCAGCTTCCCGGTCAGCAGGGCGGTGCGTTCGAGAATGCGCGGTGCATCGGCCTCGATCAGCGCGCCCGCCGGACCCTTGGCGATTATGTAGAGCGTGCCGCCGCGAATGGCATCGGGCGAGGACCAGCCGGCGAGGCGGTCACCCACGATATCGCTCCAGTTCTCGGCGAGAATATCGGTGCCGGGGCCGAATTTCGCCGACAGCGGCTTGAGCACTTTCGAGGCGGCAATCCCGGCCCGCGGCGCGCCCTTGTAGGCGGGCCGGCCGCGGCGCTCGTTCAGATAGCGCGCGGCAAGGGTTTCCAGCGAGGGGCGGCGGGAGGCGGACATGCCAATCATCGTTGCCCGCACCGGCCAACAAGACAAGTTTATTCGCCATGAAAACCGAAGCCGATCTGCCGATATCCGAGCTGCGCGCTGCGTTGCTGGCCTGGTATGATGCCGAGGGGCGAAGCCTGCCCTGGCGGATCCGGCCGGAAGACCGCGCGGCCGGGCGCGAGGCCGATCCCTACGCGGTCTGGCTGTCGGAAATCATGTTGCAGCAGACCACGGTGCCGCACGCCACGCCCTACTGGTTCAAATTCCTCGAACGCTGGCCCAGCGTCCACGACCTCGCCGCGGCGCACGAGGACGAGGTGTTCGCCGCCTGGGCGGGCCTTGGCTATTATGCCCGCGCGCGCAATTTGATGGCCTGCGCCCGGGCCGTGTCGGCGGCAGGGGGTGAGTTTCCGAGCGAGGAAAGAGCCTTGCTCGCCTTGCCGGGCATCGGCCCGTACACGGCGGCGGCGATCCGGGCCGCGGCATTCGATCAGCCGGCCAGCGTGGTCGATGGCAATGTCGAGCGGGTGATCACGCGGCTCTGCGCCCTGCCGGAGCCGGTCATCAGGTCCAAGCCGGATATCCGCCGCATTGCCGGCGTGCTCGCCGACCCGAACCGCCCGGGGGATTATGCGCAGGCGATCATGGATCTCGGCGCGACAGTCTGCACGCCGCGCAAACCGGATTGCGCGGCCTGCCCGTGGCGCCTGGCCTGCGCCGCGCATGCCGGGGGGCATCCGGAAGCCTATCCCGTCAAGGCGAAGAAGGCGGTCCGGCCGCACCGGCGGGCGGTGGGGTTTGCCGTGGTCCGGGAAGGGATGATCTGGCTGCGCAAGCGCCCGGCCAAGGGGCTGCTGGGCGGCATGCTGGAAGTGCCGTCAACGAACTGGCGCGAGGCACCCTGGAGCGTGGACGAGGCGATGGCGCTCGCCCCGTTCGACAGCGGCTGGCAGGTCAAGGCCACCATCTCGCATGTCTTCACGCATTTCTCGCTGGAAATGGTGATGTGGCGGCGCGAGGCCGACCCCGGCTGGGAGCCGGATGCGGGAAACTGGTATCCGATTGACCGGATCAACGAACTGGCGCTGCCGAGCGTGATGAAGAAGGCGGTCCTGGGGGCGCTTTAGCCTCGCGCTTCGATCAGGCTTCCATCGTGGCGCGGATTTCCGCGCGCAGCGTGTCGATCGGCAGATAGCCGCCTTTCTTGCGGACATGCCAGAAAGTCCAGCCATTGCAGGAGGGTGCATTCTGGATTTCCGCGCCGACCTTGTGGATGGAGCCTTCCACGCGCCCGGCGATAATGGAGCCGTCGGCGCGCACCCGCGCCGTGCGTTTCTGCTTGGGGCAATATAACGTGTCGCCTGGCTTGATCAGGCCGCGCTCGACGAGATTGCCGAAGGGGATGCGGGGCTCGGCGCGCTTGGACCGGGTGACGGCCAGCGATTCATCGGCGGCCGGACGGATGGCGGCGAGGCGCTCGGTGGCGACCTTCACATATTCATCCTCGCGCTCGATGCCGATAAACTTGCGGCCGAGGCGCTTGGCGGCGGCGCCGGTGGTGCCCGTGCCGAAGAAGGGATCGAGCACGATGTCGCCCGGATCGGTCGTCGCCAGAAGGACGCGGTGCAGCAGGGCTTCGGGCTTTTGCGTCGGGTGCGCCTTCTTGCCGTCGCTGGCCTTGATCCGTTCGGAGCCGGAGCAGATCGGCATGACCCAGTCGGAGCGCATCTGCACACCGTCATTGAGCGCCTTCATAGCGGCATAATTGAAGGTCGGCCTGGCGTCCTTTGTCTTGGCCGCCCAGATCAGGGTCTCGTGCGCATTGGTGAAGCGCGTGCCCTTGAAATTGGGCATCGGATTGGTCTTGCGCCAGATCACGTCATTCATGATCCAGAAGCCCATGTCCTGCAGGAAAGTGCCGAGGCGGAAGATGTTGTGATAGGCGCCCATCACCCAGATCGCCCCGTTGGGCTTCAGGATACGGCGGGCCTCTTCCATCCAGGCACAGGAAAACAGGTCGTAATCGTCATGATCGCCGATCTGGTCCCAATCGGCATCGACAGCGGAAACCTTTGAATTGTCGGGGCGATGGAGATCGCCGCCGAGCTGCAGATTATAGGGCGGATCGGCGAAGACGAGATCGATGCACGCATCCGGCAGCATACGCATCATCTCGACGCACTCGCCCTGAAGAATCTGGTTTGTCGGCAGCTTGTCCCGCACCGTTTTACTCCACCCGCTTGACCACCTTAGCAGCCCAGACTCGCCCTAACAGCCCTAATGCGGGGTTAAACGAGTGCAGGCTGACGCATGGGCGAGAAGCTCATGCGGTGGATCGGGCAGGGGCCATATTGCGCAATGGCATCGAGATGGGTGCGCGCGCCATAGCCCTTGTGGCCGGCAAACCCGTAGACGGGGTAGCGCTCTCCCGCGCGGACCATCAGCGCATCGCGTGTTGTCTTGGCAATGATGGAGGCGGCGGAAATCGCCGGTTCCAGCGCATCGCCGCCAATGATGAAGCGCGCTGATGCGGGAAGACCCTCGGGCGTCCGGTTGCCGTCGACCAGGAATTCCGCCGGAATTTCGCCGAGATTGACGGCCGCGCGGCGCATGGCGGTCATCGTCGCCTGGAGGATGTTGATGCGGTCGATCTCTTCCGGCTCGGCCATGCCGATACCGACCCACGCAGTCTCGCGGATCTGTCCGGCCAGGGCGAGGCGGCGTTTCTCGCTCAGCTGCTTGGAATCGTTCAGCCCGTCGATGGGCTCGCGCAGGATCACTGCTGCCGCGACAACCGGCCCGGCCAGCGGCCCGCGGCCTGCTTCATCGATGCCGGCGATGATCAATCATCACTCTCCGGGTTCAGCCGGTTGAACCGGCGCGTCTTTCGGCGGCTTTCGCGTGATCCCTGTTGTTGCATACTTGATCCAGAATATCAGCGCGCCAAGCGGAACCGCGAGCTGGAGCATCCACGGCGAGATCTCGCTGGTCCGGATAAAACCTGCGCCGAGCAAGGTAAATGCGATGAAATTGAACGTCGCACCGTTGGCTGTCTGGGTAATGCCGGGCGATGACAGCATCCATTCGCCAGTTGACCAGTTGGCGGAAAATACCGGGTAGCAGCCGATCAGCAGGAAAATTGTCCAGATGATACGTCGCTTCACGCGTTTCAGCCGGAACATGAAAATGATCGTGGCAATAATGAAAAGCGGATTGAGTATGAGGCCTGCGCCAAAAATATAATGAGGCAGAGTAAGTGTTTCGGGGCTGGAATAGGCCGCCGGGTCTATCCTCGTCGCATTGAAGTACTGCAGGGTAAGCGGCGCATCATTTTCGGCGATCAGCCGGATAGTCACCAGCGCAACGTCGTTATCGGTCTCCAGCAGGTATTGCGATTGGGTGGTTCGCGTGCTTTGCGATCCGTTTGTGGAACTGTGCCGCTGATAGCCTACCAGTCGCGCTTCGACCGGCTGACCATCCGGTAATTCAGCATACACTGATCCGATTGCGGCATCGAAATCGGCCCTCGGATAGCGTCCGTCAAATTCCTGAAACAAGGCCTCATCATCGTTTGCCTGAACCGCTTCCAGAATCCGTTCACTGAGTTCGCGTGTCTCATCGTCCATCAGCTGTTCGGCCGAATTCGAAATCCATTCGCCAGAACACGCTGACAGTAATACTGCTGCCAGAACTACAAGAATTGCCCGCATCGCGTCTTCCCTCCGCTAAACCCAAACTTGCGGAATCCGCAGGCCATGACAAGTCAAAACAAACTCCCCTGATTACCCCGTGCCAGCGGCCGTTCGAACAGGTCACAGCGCAGGCCGGGGCCTCGGGTTTTCAGGCCATAGCGCTCGATCGCGCGGCGGAAGCGGCTGGCGAGCAGGCGGGCATAGGGGCCATCGCCGCGCTGTCGCCTGCCATAGGCTGAATCATATTCCTCGCCGCCGCGCGTCTGGCGTACCAGCGACATGACATGCGAGGCCGCATCCGGGCGGGTCGTCGCCAGCCATTCCTTGAACAGGCCCTTGATCTCCATTGGCAGGCGAAGCAGCACATAGCCGGCCGAGATGGCACCAGCCTCGGCGGCGGCCTGCAGGATGGCTTCCAGTTCGCGGTCATTCAGCGCCGGGATCATCGGGGCGGCCATGACGGTGACGGGCACGCCGGCCTCGGCCAGCTGTTTCACCGCCTCCAGCCGGCGGCCGGGCGTGGCCGCGCGCGGTTCCATGTCCCGCGCCAGGCGGCGGTCCAGCGTGGTGATGGAAATCGCAGCGCGGAACAATCCC
>CBDUFA010000066.1:0-6850 GCA_965366295.1 uncultured Hyphobacterium sp. | reverse complement strand
CCGACGCCATGTCGCCTCGTCCCAGCGATCCGCGCCCATGATCCACGCCGCCGCGCGGGCATAGACCAGCTGGGCCGGACCCAGGCTGAAGGTCAGGATCTGGCCCAGCGACAGGAAGACCAGCGGCCAGAGCGCGGGCCAGGCCGAAGCCATGGCGACCACGGCAAATGTGCCGCCCTGCGCGGCGAGCCAGGCCAGTAGTGCGCCATCGGGTGCGCGGAAGGGCCGTTTCGCCACGAGAATGGCGGCGAGAAAGGCGCAGATCGCGGCACCCAGAACGGCCAGCGTCGGGATCATGCCTTCTCCATCGTAAACTGCCCCCGCGCCGTCAGCGGAAAATTAATGCGTTTCTGCTCTACTGGGTGATCCTAGTGGATGGAATGGAGACGGTCATGACCCGTTTTCTCAAATCGGACAGCAATCCTGACGGCCGCCGGCTGGAAGACATTCTGATGGAATTGCGCGCGGACGTCCTGTTGCGTTGCACCAAGATCGCCGACGATCACCGTCCGGAAGCGCTCAAAGTGCTGGCCAACAACATGAAGGTGCTCGAACACCTCACGGCCGCGCTGGAACTGGCGCAGGATTCGACGAATGTCCTCGACCGTGCCTTCGGCCCGTCCGAAGCTCAGGACGGGGGCGCGCCGCGCATCGGCGTCGCCTAGACGCCGAGCGGTTCGCCTTTCAGGAGACGCGGGAGATCACCGGTCTCGCCGCCTGCCTCGCGCATGAAATACTGCCGCGCGGCCGGGATTTTATCGACCAGCGACAGGCCCAGCCCGCGCACCAGGCGCAGCGGGCCGATATCGTTCGAAAACAGGCGGTTGAACAGATCGGTCGCCGCCACCAGCCCCATTGAATCCAGCTTCCGCCACTTCGCATAGCGTTGCAGCGTGACCGGCGAGCCGAGCTCCAGCCCGAGCGATTTGGCCTCGCTCAGCACCTCGGCGAGCGCGGCGGCATCGCGGATGCCGAGATTGAAGCCCTGCCCGGCGAGCGGGTGAATCCCGCGCGCCGCGTCACCGACATAGGCGATGCGGTCTTCATAGAAGCGCTCGGCAAAGCGCACCGAGAGCGGATAACCCCAGCGCGGCCCGGTTTCCTTGACCGCGCCGAGGAAGTCGCCAAAGCGCTTGTCCAGCTCGGCCTGGAACCCGGCCTTGTCGAGGGCGAGAATGGCTTTTGCCGTGTCCGTGCGCTCGGTCCAGACCAGCGAGGACCGGTTGCCGGGCAGAGGCAGGATGGCAAATGGGCCGCCGGGCAGGAAATACTCATAGGCCACACCATCATGCGGCTTTTCATGCTCGACCGTGGCGACAATACCAGTCTGGTCATAGCCCCAGCCCGCCGTGCGCGTGCCGGCCTGCTCGCGGGATTTCGAGAACTTTCCATCCGAGGCGCAAAGCACCCGCGCGGAGAGGCTGTCGCCGCTTTCGAGGACAAGCGCGATGCCGCCGGGAATACGCTCCCAGCGCTCGGCCCTGGCCGGGGCGACGAGCCGGATGGATTTGCGGGCCTTCAACAGCTTCGTCAGCGCGTGGCGGGTGTGGCGGTTCTCGGCCATGTAGCCCAGCGGCTCGCCATCGTCTTCGGGATGGATTTCGCGGCGGTCGAAATGCAGCGTGTGCGGGCCCGGGCCACCGGGGCGTGGCCCGCCATAGGGGCGGCCGTCACAAACGAGGATGTGCTCGATCCGCTGCACATGCTCGCGCATCAGGTCCGCGGCCCCGATCGCATTGAGCATGCGGAAGGAGGTGTAGGCCAGCGCCGACGCGCGGCCATCGAATTCCGGGGCCAGCATGTCGTCGAGCGGTGCGGCATCGACCAGCGTCACCGACACGCCAGCCTGATCCAGCGCCAGCGCCAGCGTCTGTCCCGCCAGCCCGCCGCCGAGCACAATCACATCGCTATCGAATTTCGTCGTCATGGTGCGGACATTATACGGCTGGCGCCGAGGGGGAAGAGGGCGCGCTGCCGCAGGCCAGGCGCCTGCTTACTTTCCGGAGACGAGCGTCTATAGCTGATCGCATGACGAAGATTACATCCCTCTATGTCTACAAGGTGATCAGCCAGGCATCGCCGGGCGTTGAAACGCATGATTTGCTGGAAGACCTGGGGCTGGACCCTGACGGGGCGATCAACCCGGCGCACCTGATCGCATCGTCTGAGTATTATGATTTCTTCGCCGCCCTGGCGAACCGGGACCCGGACGGGTTGGCTCTTCCCTGGCGGATCGGGGCCTCCATGCGCACGGAGGAATACGGTGCATTCGGCCTCGCCTGGAAATCCGCGCCTTCGCTGCGGGATTCCTTCTGGCGCTCCGAGCGCTATGGCCGCGTACTGGGGAGCGCTGAGACCTATCACCTCGAACAATCTGGCGGGGAATTGTTCTTCTGCCTCGAAAAGGCCGGCGACGGCCGGGCCGGCATGCTGTTATCCAACGAGGCCAGCATGGCGGCGGTGGACGTGATCTGCCGGGAGGTGACCACCGCCGACTTCCGGCCGCTATCTGTTCAGTTCAAGCATACGCCCAGAGGCCCGGTTGGAGCCTATGAGACCCATTTCGGGTGTCCGGTTCACTTCGAGTCCGGGCGCGATGCCTTGCAGGTGAGTGCCACGCAGATTGATGCGCCCAACCGTGTCGGCGATGAAACGATTGCGAGCTTCTTCGATCAACATCTGGAAAAGCAGCTGGCCTCGTTGAGCGCCGATGACGCGCTGGAGCCGCAAGTCCGCCGCGCGGTGACCGAAGAGCTCAGCGATGGCGTGCCAACACTGACGCGGATTGCGTCCAGACTGGGCATTGGATCGCGCACGCTCCAAAGGCGATTGTCGGAACAGGGGCACTCCTTCCAGGGTGTCGTGGACATGGCGCGCAAGGAGCTGGCGCGGCGATTGCTGCGCGAAACCGGCTACAGCCTGGCCGAAGTGGCGTTCCTGACGGGATTTTCCGAGCAGAGCGCTTTCTCCCGAGCCTTCAAGCGATGGGCCGGGGAAACGCCACGGTCCTACCGGCTGGGGTCTGGCCAGGGCTGAAAAACCGTCTTTGACGCGATCGGTCAATTGTTTGACGCGCATGGGCAAGAGCCTGACGGCGCCGGTCCTTATGCCTCGACTTGCAAACCCCAAACGGAGCAAGTCAATGAACACCCAAACCACCCCACAAGGTCTCACCCTCGTACTGGGCGGCACCGGAAAGACCGGACGGCGCATTGCTGATCGGCTGCAAGCCGCTGGCCATGACGTCCGCATCGGATCGCGCGGCTCCATGCCGTCTTTCGACTGGCACAATGAGCAAGGCTGGGAGGCCTGTCTCGACGGCGTATCCGCTGTCTACATCAATTATGCGCCGGATCTCGCCATGCCGGGCGCGACCGACGCGATTGCGGCCTTCGTCGACCTGGCCAAGCGCTCAGGCGTCAAACGGCTGGTCCTGTTATCGGGCCGCGGCGAGGAAGAAGCGCAAGCCTGCGAGCGGATCGTCCAGGCCTCCGGTCTCGAATGGACCATTGTCCGCGCCAGCTGGTTCAACCAGAATTTCTCCGAAGGTGCCTTTATCGACATGGTCGTGAACGGCGCGATCACACTGCCGGCCGGCGATCAGGTCGAGCCCTTTGTCGATGTTGATGACATTGCCGAAGTGGCCGCCGCAGCCCTCACCGCAGACGGCCATGATGGCGAGATCTACGAGGTCAGCGGACCGCGATTGATGAGCCTCGCCGATGTCGCCGCCGACCTGTCACAGGCGACCGGGCGCGAGATCGCTTATGTGAACGTACCGCATGACGGCTTCGTCGCCGAAGTCGAAAACTCCGGTGCGCCCAAAGATGTCGTCTGGATGCTGGACTATCTGTTTTCGACCGTTCTGGATGGCCGCAATGCGCATCTGACCGACGGTGTGCAACGCGCGCTGGGCCGGCCTCCGAAAGATTTCGCGGATTATGCCCGCGATGTCGCTGCGACGGGCGTGTGGGAGACGGCACAATGAACCGGCTTCTCACACGATTCTCGCTTGCCGCAGGCGGTGCGCTTCTCGGCGGGATCGGCGGCGCGCTGATCCTGGACCCGAAGGCCTTCCTCGCCATGAGTCATGTGGTCATCGGCAATGACCCCGGAATTATGTCCGAACTGGCGGCCCCGGGCGGGGTTCTCCTGATCTCCGGCGCCCTCATGCTGGCGGGCGCGGTCAGGATCCGCTTCGCCAATCTGGCGCTTGTGATCGGCGCGATCATTTACGGCAGCTATGGCGCAGGGCGCCTGATCAGCATGGCACTCCACGGTCTGCCGTCCGACTCGCTTATTGCCGCGACAGTCATCGAGCTGAGCATCGCGGCCACACTGTCAGCACTCTGGCTCGCCTCGCCATCCCGGAAACAGCAAGGCCGCAGCGAGAATGAGCTCGGCGGAGTCGTCGTCTGAATTCCTTCCTTTTCTCCAATCAAATCAAGGACAAGAATCATGACCTATGAATGGCCTCTCTTTGCCTGCGCCTTCCTTGCGCTCTGGAGCGCTGTTGTCGGCGGTGTGTTTTCCGCCTTCTCCGAATTCATCATGGCCGGCCTGCTGCGGACCGAACCCAAGGCGGGTATCCAGGCCATGCAGCAGATCAACAAGACGGTGATCCGTACGCAGTTCGTCGCGGGCATATTGTTGATCCCGGTGCTGTCGATCGCCTTCGCCGTCTATGGCGTTTCGGCGATCGAAGGGCCGGCTCTTATTACCCTCATTCTGGCACCCGCCATCTATGTGCCATCGGTCTTCCTGATGACGCTGTTTGGCAATGTGCCGATGAATAACCGGCTGGAGTCATTCGATCCTGCAAGTCCTGAAGCCGCCGCCTATTGGGAGATATATGGCCGAAAATGGACCCGGCTCAATCACTTCCGGACGATCGGCAGCGTGCTGACTGCCGGTCTCTATATCCTTGCCGCAATCGCGCTCATCAGCAGTGCGCAGGCATAGGCATCAGCAACATCGGAGGCATCCCATGCAACGTATACTCTTCTTATCCCTCAGCGCGGTGGTGGCACTCTCAGCCTGGATTGTGCTGGTCTTTGTTGCGACGAGTGAGGGCTGGGGCCGGTCCGCTCTGACACCGTCGAACGACGCCGCCAGCTTCATCGCGGCCACCACCCGGATTGTCGAGCGCGACCATTCTGGCAATCTGATCGTCCTGATTCTGGAGGACGGGATTGTTGCCGAGCGCTACGGCTTCTCGACAGGTGGTCCGGTCGACGGGTCTTCGGTCTTCCAGGTTGCTTCACTGGGCAAGTGGCTGACAGCCTGGGGTGTCATGACACTTGTCGACGACGGCTCGATCGACCTCGATCGTCCAGTCTCGGACTATCTCACCCGTTGGCATTTGCCTGACAGCGAATTTGATAATTCCGGTGTGACGGTGCGGCGGCTACTCAGCCACACGGCCGGGCTGGGCGATGGTCTGGGTTATGACGGATTCGATGGCCCGGAGGACGTTCAGACGCTCGAAGAGTCGCTGACCCGCGCGCGCGATGCGTCGCCGGAAAATAGCGGGATGGTCGAACTGGGCTCCGAGCCGGGCAGTGAATGGAATTATTCCGGCGGGGGCTACACAATTCTTCAATTGCTGATCGAAGAGGTGTCCGGCCAGTCGTTCGCGGAATTCATGTCCGAGCGGGTATTTGTCCCTCTCGGCATGGAGCGCACCACTTTCAATCACGCCGATGCGCTGCGGCTGGGGCTTGCCGAAAATTATGACCTGAACGGCAATATTGAACCTTTCCGCTGGTATACGGCGCTAGCTGCGACATCGCTTTTTACATCCGCAGACGACCTCGCCACGTTTATCAATGCGCAGGCCGTGCCGGGAAGGCAATCCGTCCTGACTGAGCAATCACTGGCGCTGATGCAGACCCCGCACGCGTCGCAAATGGGCGCGGAAATATGGGGGGCAGGCCCCATGCTATATGCGCCGAATAACGGCGATGGCTACATTATCGGTCATGACGGAAATAATGGTCCTGCCATAAACACGGCTGCCCGATTCGATCCGGCATCCGGAGACGGCATCGTGATCCTGTCGACCGGCAGCGAAATGCTGGCTACGCGACTGGCGGGGGAATGGGTGTTCTGGAAAACCGGCAATATCGACAGCCTGATGTTCCTAATGTCGATTGAAGACATGCTTCTGTGGATGGGGATCGGATCGCTTCTCATTTTGTTCGCCGCCGTCATTCTTGGCTGGCGAACGAGAAAATCACGACCGGGTTGAACCGTGTCGATAATGACCGGATCATCGGCGAATTTCAGGCCTGAAACGAGGCGGGCTGGGGACCGGACTTAAATCCAGTCCTTCAGCTTCGCCTTCAGGCAGCGGATCGTGGCGTCTGTGAAGCGCGGCAGGCAGGCGACGCCATCGATCAGATCCATGTCGCGCGGGCAGTCGAGATCCGGGCGGACCGGGTCCTCGCCATCGGCGCGCAGGATCAGATAGACCTCGCTCTTGTCGATACAGATCTCGACGCGCTTGCCCGGCTTTTCAAACACCACGACATCGCCAAGGGCTTTAAAGCGCGGCGTGCCCAGCAGGCCGGGTCGGTGGGTGACCTGCCGGAAGCCGCCGCGCTTCAGCACGGGGGCCAGCGCCCTCACCGTCGCGGCAATGTCGTAGTGTTTCGGCATTCATCCTCCCACCGCATTTTCCTAACGCGTGTTTACCCTCGACTCACGCTTTATCGCTTCAATGCGCGCATGGCAGGTTATGATGCGGTCTCTTCCGACGATATTTCCGGCCGGGTTCGCCGTGCGAGCCCGGGCTGGGTGGGGCGTATCGGCGCCTGGGTCACGGGCGGTCTGCTGATCATTCTTGGCG
>CBDUFA010000065.1:0-6983 GCA_965366295.1 uncultured Hyphobacterium sp. | reverse complement strand
GTCGCGATTGCGCTGGTCGTCACCGCGATATTCCGGGCGCGGCTTGCGGAGCTTGTTGCGATTGCCGCGATTATTCGGCTTGCCGCCGGCCTTCGGCCCGCGCGGCTCCTCGGTGAAGGGTTTGGACGGGTGTTCGATCTCGCCCTTCTCGTCGGTGACGGCCAGACGATAGCCGATCAGGCGTTCGATATCCTTCAACAGGCCACGTTCCTCGGGGTCACAGAATGCAACCGCCACGCCGGTGCTGCCGGCACGGGCCGTGCGGCCAATGCGGTGGACGTAGGATTCCGGCACGTTGGGCAGCTCGTAGTTGACGACGTGGGAGACGCCATCAATGTCGATGCCGCGCGCGGCAATGTCGGTGGCAACCAGCACCCAGCACTTGCCGTTCTTGAAAGCATCGAGCGCGCGCTGGCGCTGGTTCTGGCTCTTGTTGCCGTGAATGGCGGCCGCGACGATGCCGGCCTTGTCGAGGCGCTGGGCCACCTTGTCGGCGCCGCGCTTGGTGCGGGTGAAGACAATGCCGCTGCGCATTTCCGGTGCTTGAAGCACCTTCACCAGGCGTTCCAGCTTTTGCGAACGGTCGAGGAATTGCACCGATTGTTCGATCTGCTCGATCGGCCGCGAGACCGGGGCGACGGAAATCTGCACCGGGTCGGTCAGGAAATCGTGCGCCAGGGCACGGATCGGCTTGGGCATGGTGGCCGAGAGCAGGGCGGTCTGGCGATCCTGCGGCGTGGCGGCGAGGATTTTGCGGATGCCCGGCAGGAAGCCGAGATCCATCATCTGGTCGGCCTCGTCGAGGATCACCGTCTTCACGCTGTGCAGATTGATCGCGCCGGTGTTCATGTGATCGAGCAGGCGGCCCGGCGTGGCAATCAGCACGTCGACACCGCGTTGCATGGTCCGGATCTGGCCGCCCGGTTTCACGCCGCCCATGACGACGGCAACGCTCGGGCGCACGAAGCGGCCATAGGTTTTTACCGATTCCGCGATCTGGAGGGCCAGTTCGCGGGTCGGGGCCAGGATCAGCGTGGTGCAGGATTTGCCTTGCGCGCGCGATTTGGATTTCACGATGGCATCGAGCACGGGCAGGGTGAATGCGGCGGTTTTGCCGGTGCCGGTCTGGGCCGTGCCCAGGAGGTCGCGGCCGGCCATCAGGGCGGGGATCGCTTCGGACTGGATCGGCGTGGGTTGGGTATAGCCTTCGGATTCGAGGGCCTTCATGATCGGTTCGGCCAGGCCGAGATCGGTAAACTGGGTCAAAAAAGAGTCTTTCATAAGTGCGACCGCGCCGGACCGGACAAGGCCGGTTCCCGCGCGGAGCGGATTTTCAAAATAGGGAGCTTGCGTAGACCAGCCGCCTGGGAGGACGCTCATCATTGTGAGCGCGGGGCTTACGGCGGTGATCCGGAATGGACCTTCGCGCGGCCTATGGAGCACCGCCTGACCGGATATCCGGACATCTACGCGCGGTGCAAAGACGCACGCTCTCTCACACACTTCACGGGCAATAGCAAACGAATTCGCCTTAGCCGCCGAAGGCGGGATGGTAGCGAAGGACAGCGCTTCCGGGGGGCAGCGGACGCGGCAGGCGGATCTGGAATGCGCTGCGCATTTCCGGAATGGACCCGTCATCGGCTTCCCAGGTCCAGCTGCGCTCGATCGCTGGCGTGAAGCCGAAGTGGGCATAATAGTCCGGTTCGCCCAGCACGCAGAAGAAGGCGACCGGATAGGGTTCGAAATGCTCCAGCCCGGCTTCGATCAGGGCGCTGCCAATCCCCTTGCCCTGTCGGTCCGGTGTCACGGCGACAGGCCCGAGCCCGAGGCCGCGCAACACTTCGCCATCGCCGAAATGCGCGCTGGCCGGCGAGAACATCACCGTGCCGATTATGGTGCCGTGATGATCAGCCACGAGTTCGAGACTGTCGGCATCGTCGGCGCGCAGCGCTTCGACGATACGGGTCTCGTCAGGCTGGCCGAAAGCGGTGTCCAGCACCGACGCGATGCCGGGATGATCGCCGACATCGGCGGTGCGGATCTGCATGGGAGGCGGCCTAGAAGGGCAGCCAGTTGCGGCGCCGGGAATAGGCCAAATAGCCGATATTCGCCCCCGCGCGCAGGCCGACGCCCGAGCGGATCGGGGCCAGCGTGATGCCGTCAGCGCGCTGGTAGTTCACGCCCATGCCGGCGACGAAATAGGCCGAGCCTTCCACGCCCGGGAAGCGCCGGAAAATCCGGTCCGCCTCGTCCATGCGGTAAACCAGCACAAAGACGCGGCTGGCATTGCCGCCGGTGTCGAACCCGATGGAGGGACCTTGCCAGTAGACATGGGTGCGTTCGCCATTGCGCATGGTGAGATAGCCCTCGCCATAGCGCAGGCCGACGCCGACCGCGCCGGCAACTTCTTCACCGGCGACATAGCCGACCGGGCGGCCGAGATCGGAGAAGACCCGCTCGACGACCGCCGCGGCGGCCTCGGCGGTGACGCCGAAAAAGTCGGATACCGCCTCGACCATTTCCTGCTCGGAATAGGTGTCGACGCCATCCTGATAGCTGCTGGGCTGGCCGTAGTCCGGATCGTCCTGCGCGAGGGCAGGCATGGACAGGCCGATGGCGGCCAGCGCGGCGAGTAGAAGGCGGCGAGGGAACATGACGTGTCTCCTGACTGTCAGCAATTCCAGACGCATGAATCTGGACGCCAATTCAGGCAAGACAATGACGATCCGGTTAGGGTGACGTTAATCCCGGGCGGGCTTGTCCGCGCTCAGGAAGCTGGTGAACAGCATGCGCACGGCCGGGTCGATATTCTCCGGCAGGACGGATTGCAGCGCGTCATGCGTCAGCTTGAACCAGCCGGCCCTGTTCTCCGGCGTTTTGTCGTCCGCGAGGGCATAGCCCATCGACCAGTTCGGGAACTGGCGCGGCACATCGCTGGCCGAGCAGATGCGGATGATGTCGGAATGGCGCATGTCGGCGACAATGGCATCGAATATGCCCTCGACCTCGTCTTCCGGGCCTTCCAGCAATTGCATGAAATTCCGGCCATCGAACAACAAGAGACCGGTGACATTGGCCATGGCATTGTTGACGCGGGCTCTCTCGACCAGACGCTCCAGCTCGGCCGTGCCTATTCCGTCGCGGGCACGGGAGACATAGATCAGGCGAGAGACGATCATCGCACCTCCGGGTTGTGCTATGGCATGTCAAATACCCTAGTAACGGGCCGGGGTTTTGGCAATGCGGCCGGCAGGCGCACAGACCGCTTGGCGGACCCCCTTACCAGTGCTACTTCCCGCGCCATGAGCACAGACCAATCCCTTATCCGAAACTTCTCCATTGTCGCGCATATCGACCATGGCAAGTCCACGCTGGCCGACCGCCTGATCCAGATCACGGGCGGGCTGACCGAGCGCGAGATGAAGGAACAGGTGCTCGACAATATGGAGCTCGAGCGCGAGCGGGGCATCACCATCAAGGCCCAGACCGTACGCCTGAAATACGAGGCGAAGGACGGCAAGACCTACACGCTGAACCTGATCGACACGCCCGGCCATGTCGACTTCGCCTACGAGGTCTCGCGTTCGCTCTATGCCTGTGAAGGCGCGCTGCTGGTCGTCGATGCCGCGCAGGGCGTGGAAGCCCAGACGCTGGCCAATGTCTACCAGGCGATCGATGCCGACCTCGAGATCGCGCCGGTGCTCAACAAGATCGACCTGCCCGCCGCCGAGCCCGAGCGCGTGAAAGACGTGATCGGCATCGAGGCGCAGGATGCGGTCGAGATCTCGGCCAAGACCGGGCTGAATGTCGACCAGGTGCTGGAAACCATCGTCACCAAGCTGCCGCCGCCGAAAGCGGGCGATCCGGATGCGCCGCTCAAGGCGCTGCTGGTGGACAGCTGGTATGACCCCTATCTCGGCGTGATCTGCCTGGTGCGGATCATGGAAGGCCAGCTCAAGAAGGGCATGCGCGTGCGCCTGATGGGCACGGGCGCGGCCTATGGCGTGGACGGGGTCGGCGTGTTCACCCCGGCCAAGAAGACCGTAGAGGCCCTCGGCCCGGGCGAGATCGGCTTCCTCAACGCCTCGATCAAGCAGGTGCGCGATGCGCGCGTCGGCGACACCATCACCGATGAGAAGCGCCCGACCGACAAGCCGCTGCCCGGCTTCAAGCCCGCCGTGCCGGTCGTGTTCTGCGGCCTGTTCCCGGTCGATTCGGCCGAGTTCGAGGATCTGCGCGACGCCATCGAGCGGCTGGCCCTCAACGATGCCTCCTTCTCGTTCGAGATGGAGACGTCGGCGGCGCTGGGCTTCGGCTTCCGTTGCGGCTTCCTCGGCCTGCTTCACCTTGAGGTCATCCGCGAGCGGCTGGAACGGGAATACAATGTCGACCTGATCACGACGGCACCGTCCGTGGTCTACAAGCTGAAAATGACGGACGGGTCCGAGATCGATCTCCACAACCCGGCCGACATGCCCGACCCGGTGAAGGTCGCCTCGATCTCCGAGCCCTGGATCACCGCGACGATCCTGGTGCCGGACGAATATCTCGGCGGCGTGCTGAAATTGTGCGAGGACCGGCGCGGCATCCAGCAGCAGCTGACCTATGCCGGCAGCCGCGCCATGGTGGTCTACGAGCTGCCCCTCAACGAGGTGGTGTTCGACTTCTATGACCGTCTGAAATCGGTGACCAAGGGCTATGCCTCCTTCGATTACCAGTGGAAGGATTACCGCGAGAACGACCTCGTGAAGATGTCGATCCTGGTCAATGACGAGCCGGTCGACGCGCTCTCCATGATCGTCCACCGCAGCCGCGCCGAGGCACGCGGCCGGGCGATGTGCGAGAAGCTGAAAGACCTGATCCCGCGGCACATGTTCAAGATCCCGATCCAGGCCGCGATCGGTGGGCGCATCATCGCGCGCGAAACCCTCTCCGCCCTGCGCAAGGACGTGACCGCGAAATGCTATGGCGGCGACGCCACGCGCAAACGCAAGCTTCTGGAAAAGCAGAAGGCGGGTAAAAAGAAGATGCGCCAGTTCGGCAAGGTCGACATCCCGCAGGAAGCCTTCATCGCGGCGCTGAAAATGGACGGGGATTAATTCCCCTCACGCTTTTCATCAGCTACCCTTCCCTCCCATGAGCATCGCCTATGAAACCCGCCACGACGCCGGCGACACGCTGCCGGTGCACCGGCATGCCGAGAGCTATGCCGCGCTGGTGCTTGATGGCGGATATGAGGAGCTGACCGCCGAAGGCCGGTTCGCCTGCGGACCCGGCATGCTGGTGATCCACCCGGCCTGGCACGCGCATGGCGATGTGTTCGGCCCCGGTGGCGCTGTCGTGTTGAACCTGCCCGCGCCGCTGGCCGACGGGCTGACGGCGATCCGCGTGTCCGATCCGCAGGCACTGGAAAAGCTGGCCCGGGACAATCCCGCACAGGCCGCCCTGGCGGTGCGCGAGGAGGCCGATACGGTTGCGCCGCTGACGCCGGCGGCCTGGCTGGTCAAGCTGACCCGGATGATGGCGGACCGTCCGGAATTGCCGGTGGAACAGCTGGCGGCGCAATGCGGTGTCTCGCCCGAGCATGCCGCCCGCGTGTGCAAGCGCTGGTTCGGGCTCGGCCCGGCCCGGTTGCGCAAGGAGCGGCGGCTCCAGGCCGCCATCCGCCTGTTGCGCGCGGGCGCCAGCCCCGCGGTCGCCGCGCTGGAGGCCGGCTTTGCCGATCAGCCGCACCTGACACGCCTCCTGAAGCAGGCCACCGGCCACACGCCGGCGCGGTTTCCAAAACGCTGAATTATTCCGGGCCGGATCAATCCTGTTCAAGACCGGCGAGAGGCGGCCTGCTCTAACGGCCGGCAGGGAAGGGGTTTGACCTTTTTCGAGGAGAGGACCCTTCATGAAAGACCTGATTTTCAGCCTCGCGCTGGCCGGCCTGGCGGCCTGTGCAAGCGCGGACCCAATCGCTCAATCCCGTAGCGCCGCGATGGCGCCCGACCCGGACGCGGTCACCGACCGCGACGGGGTGATGAGCACGCAATGGTCGGTCACCCGCGCGGCGGGCATGGACGCGATCCTGCTGATCGGCGCAGCCGGCGGCGATCTCATGCAGGCCGACATCTATCCCGACGAGATTGCTTGGGTGCGTGAGCACGTCTCGCCCGAAGGCCTGGCCGCGATCGATGCGGTCGATGCGCGCCTGCGCGGCGAGTTCGGCATCCTGACCGGCCCGTCGATGGCGTATTTCTTCTCCGCCAATGACGTGACGACGCTGGAAGATGTCATCGCCTCGGCGCGCAATCCGGATGCCCGGCTGCGGCCCCGGCTGATGACTTCGCCGCACTGGGATGCGGACGAATATGACGGGGCGATGCAGCTCATGCCATCCATCCTCACTGCGCTCGAAGCGCTGCAGGCGGCGGGCTATACGGACTGGTATGAAGCCAATTTTGCCTCAGGGGTCGATGCCGGGATCGCGACCAATCTCGCCGCCGTCGCGCCCTACGACCTGATTGCCGAGCAAGCCAATTTGCTGGGCCGCACGCTGGATCCGCAGATCGAGATAGTGATCGCCCATTTCTCCCAGCCTTATGGAATCCGCATCATGGGCCAGCGCTTCGTGGCCTGGCATGGATGGGATGCCGCGATCCAGCTGCGCGTTGCCGCCCACGAGATCTTCCATCCGCCATTTGATCCGAATGATGCCGCTCTCGCCGATGCGTTGCGTGAACTCCGGGCCGACCCGTGGATGAGCTCGATCGTCGAGGACCACGACCCACAATATGGCTACAATTCCTTCATGGGCGTGATCAACGAGGATTCCACCCAGGCGCTCGACCAGATCGTGGCCGACCGGCTCGGCTTCGCCGAGGACCCGGGCGAGCGCTGGCGCGGGTCGGATGGCGGCATGCACATGCTGGCAGCGGCGCTCTACCAGGCGATGAATGAAGATGGCTTCGCCGAGACCGGCGGGGTCTATTCCGACT
>CBDUFA010000064.1:0-6984 GCA_965366295.1 uncultured Hyphobacterium sp. | reverse complement strand
CCCGCCCGGAAACGCTTGGCATTGGCAAACAGGCGCGCGCGCAATTCATCGCCATTGGCCACCATCTCCAGCGCCTTCAGCGAGGCACCCGCAATCGACGGCGCCAGCGAGTTGGAGAACAGATAGGGCCGCGAGCGCTGGCGAAGCAGGTCGATGACTTCCTTACGTGCCGCGGTAAAGCCTCCCATCGCGCCGCCGAGCGCCTTGCCGAGCGTGCCGGTAATGATGTCGACGCGGCCCATCACGCCACAATGTTCCGGTGTGCCCCGGCCATTCGCGCCCATGAAGCCGTGCGCGTGGCAATCATCCACCATGACCAGCGCGCCATACTTGTCGGCGAGATCGCAGATATCCCCGAGATTGGCGATATAGCCATCCATCGAGAACACGCCGTCGGTCACGATCAGCTTGTTGCGCGCGCCAGCCGCGTCGGCCGCCTTCAGCTGCGCTTCTAGATCATTCATGTCCGAATTGGCGTAGCGGAAGCGCTTGGCCTTGCACAGGCGCACACCATCGATGATGGACGCATGGTTCAGCGCATCGGAAATGATCGCATCGTTTTCATCCAGCAGGGGCTCGAACACACCGCCATTGGCATCGAACGCCGCCGCATAGAGGATGGCATCCTCCTGCCCGGTGAATTCCGCAATCGCCGCTTCGAGCTGGCGGTGAACCGTCTGCGTGCCGCAGATGAAGCGCACCGAGGCCACCCCGAAACCATACGTGTCCAGCGCCGACTTGGCCGCGTCGATCAGTTCGGGACGGTTGGCGAGACCGAGATAATTGTTGGCGCAGAAATTGATGACATGGTCGGTCGAGCCATCCTGCTGCACATCGATCTCGGAAAATTGCTGCGACGCAATCACCCGCTCGCGCTTGTAGAGACCCTCGGCCTCGATCTCTTTGAGCGTATCGCGGAGCTGGGCATAAAAAGCGTCGGACATCATATTCTCCCTGATCAGGCGCGCGCGCAGACATAGCCCGCGCCGCTCAGGCGTTCAATGACGCAGAATCCACTGCACTATTGCGGGAATTTCTGCCGGTTTTCCTTGGCATACCCCCCTCTTCTGGTCTTAAGCTGCGAAAACTGTCTCGCCGGGAGGGGCCGGAAACTGCACGCAGGATCCGGTATGATTGAATGGCCATGAAGCCGACGGATACAACCGATCCGGAATACTTCCACAAAGTCGTCGATTGTCAGTACGCCTGTCCGGCCCATACGCCCGTTCCGGATTATATCCGGCTGATCGCGCAGGGCCGCTATACAGACGCCTATATGATGAACCGGCGATCCAATGTGTTTCCGGGGATTCTCGGCCGCGTTTGCGACCGCCCGTGTGAACCCGCCTGCCGCCGCACGCGGGTGGAAGACGAGCCAGTGGCCATTTGCCGCCTCAAGCGAGTCGCAGCGGATCATCGCGACGATGTCCGTCAATTGCTGCCCAGGGGCGGCACACCGAATGGCAAGAAGATCGCGCTCGTCGGCGCTGGCCCGGCCTCGCTGACCGTTGCCAACGATCTGGCGCCACTGGGATACGACTGCACCATTTTCGAGGCGCTGGAAAAGCCCGGCGGCCTGATGATCTCCAACATCCCCTCCTTCCGCCTGCCGGAAAAGGTGCTGGATGACGAGATCGGCTACATTCTCGGCATGGGCGTGAAGCTGAAGACCGGTCACCGGATCGAGTCGATGGGGTCACTCCTCGACGAGGGCTATGACGCCGTCTTCGTCGGATCCGGCGCGCCCAAGGGCAAGGATCTGAACATTCCCGGCCGCGAAGAGGCCGCTGACAATATCCATATCGGTATCGAATGGCTGGAATCGGTTGCCTTCGATCACATCGAGGAGATCGGCAAGCGCGTCCTGATTATCGGTGTCGGCAACACGGCCATGGATTGCTGTCGCACTTCGCTCCGCCTCGGCTCGGATGATGTGAAGGTCATGGCGCGCAAGCCGCGGGAATTCTTCAAGGCCTCGCCCTGGGAATTGAAGGATGCCGAGCACGAGAATGTCGAGATCGTCGTCAACCATTCGCCGAAAGCCTTTGTCGTCGAGAACGGCAAGCTGACGGGCATGACCTTCGAGGTCATGGAGTACGACATCGACGCGAACGGGAAGATCACGGACACCCGCATCACGGGCGAAACCACCAGTCCCTGTGACGACGTCATCCTGGCAATTGGCCAGGACAATGCCTTCCCCTGGATCGAGCGCGATATCGGGCTGGAATTCGACAAGTGGGATACGCCGGTCGTCGACAAGACCACCTTCGAATCCACCCGCAAGGGCGTGTTCTTCGGTGGCGATGCCGCCTTCGGTCCGTTGAACATCATCTGGGCGGTGGAGCATGGCCACCAGGCCGCGATCTCGATCCACAAGCACTGCCAGGGCGAGGACGTGTCCGCGCGTCTACCGCGCGGCGTCAATCTCGAGACCGTCAAGATGGGGCCGAATGAATGGTCCTATTCCAATGATTACGACCCGGAACACCGTCGTGACATGCCGGAAGTCGATCTCGCCGAGCGTTTCAAGACGCTCGATATCGAGGTCGAGCTCGGCTTCACGCCCGAACAGATCAAGACTGAGGTGGAGCGTTGTCTCAATTGCGACATCCAGACGGTGTTCTCGGCACCGGCCTGTACCGAGTGCGATGCCTGCATCGACATCTGCCCGGTCAATTGCCTGACCATTGCGCCGAATGGCGAAGAGGCCGACCTTCGCACCCGTCTTGCCGCCCCGGCCAATAATCTCGACCAGGCGCTCTATGTTTCCGAAGACCTGCCACTGACCGACCGGGTCATGGTCAAGGATGAAGACCTCTGCCTGCATTGCGGCCTGTGTGCCGAGCGCTGCCCGACCGGGGCGTGGGACATGCAGAAATCCACCATTTTCCTGCCGCATGCCGATGACGAGCTGGCGGCGGCAGCACGCCGGAGAGCGGCCGAATGAACGTGCAGACCAATCCGCAATCCGCGGGCATGACCGAAGTGAAGGTCAACGACTTCGTCATCAAGATCGGCAATGTGAACGGCACGGGGTCCGCCTCGGCCAATGGCTTGCTTATGAAGTCCATTTTCCGCATGGGCGTGCCGGTCGTCGGCAAGAATTTGTTCCCGTCGAATATCCAGGGCTTGCCGACGTGGTATGAAATCCGCGTCTCGAAAGACGGCTGGACCGCCCGCAAGGGTGATGTCGACCTGATGGTCGCGATGAACCTGGAAAGCTATGAGCAGGATCTGAAATCGGTGTCGCCCGGCGGGACGCTGCTCTACGATTCCACCTGGCCCCGGCCAAAACTGCATGGCCGCGAGGACATCACCGTCATCGGCGTGCCGCTGGCGCGCATGACGAATTCCGAGTTCGCCAACGCCCGCACGCGCGTCCTGATGAAGAACATGGCCTATGTCGGCGCGGTCGCCGCGCTGACCGGCATCGACATGGACGTGATCCGCTCGCTGGTCGAGGACACCTTCAAGGCCAAGCCCAAGCTGATCGAGCCCAACATGAAGGCGTTGATGCTGGGCTTCGATTATATCCGCGAGCACTACGAAGCCCTGCCCTTGCGCGTCGAACCGATGGACGAGACCCGGGATTGCATCCTGATCGAGGGCAATGACGCGGCCTCGCTCGGCTGCGTCTATGCCGGCGCGACCTTTGGTGCCTGGTATCCGATCACACCCTCCACCTCGCTGATGGACGGTTTCAAGAAGCACTGCCAGAACCTGCGTGTCGACAAGGAAACCGGCAAGAACAATTACTGTATCATCCAGGCCGAGGACGAACTCGCGGCCGCCGGCATGATTATCGGTGCCAGCTGGAATGGCGCGCGCGCCTTCACCCCGACCTCGGGGCCCGGCATTTCGCTGATGAGCGAATTCATCGGCTTTGCCTATTATGCCGAGGTTCCGGCCGTTTTCTTCGACATCCAGCGCGTTGGCCCGTCCACCGGCATGCCGACCCGTACCCAGCAAGGCGATATCCTGCTTGCAGCCTATGCCAGCCATGGCGATACCAAGCATATCGTCCTGTTCCCGGCAGATCCCAAGGAATGCTTTGAATTGTCAGTCGACGCCTTCGACATCGCCGACCGCTTCCAGACGCCGGTCTTCGTGCTGTCCGATCTCGATATCGGCATGAATGAATGGATGGTCCCGCGCTTTGACTGGGACGATGCGCGCCAGCCGGATCGCGGCAAGGTGTTGCACGCCGCCGACCTCGAGAATGTGGAGAAATTCTACCGCTATCTCGACGTCGATGGCGACGGAATCCCTTATCGCACTATTCCGGGCGAGCACCCGAAAGGCGCCTATTTCACCCGCGGATCGGGTCATAACAAGTTTGGCGGTTACACTGAAGATTCGGTAGCTTATCAGGAAGTCCTGGACCGGATTCTCAGGAAATGGCAGAACGCGGCCGACCAGCTCCCCCCACCGGTAATCCAGAAAGCGGCCAAGCCGACCCGGCGGGGTATCATGACCGTGGGCGGCTGTGATGGCGCGGTCCGCGAAGCGATCGCCCAGATGGCGGAGAATGGCCTCGATTTCGATTACCTGCGGGTCAAGGCCTTCCCCTTCCATTCCGATATCGACGCCTTCCTGGCCGAACATGACACCGTCTTCGTGGTGGAGCAGAACCGCGACGCCCAGCTGCGTCAGCTCCTGATCAATGAAAGCACGGCGGAAAAGAAACAGCTCATTCCGATCCTCGATTATTCCGGCATGCCGGCCGATACCGGCCTGATCGTCCGGATGATCAGCGAACATTGCGAGGGGCAGGCCCAATGACCTCGATCAAGAAACCCCTCGTCGACAAGCATCTGCGCAAGAACAAGCACGGGCTGACCCAGCGCGATTATGAAGGCGTGGCCTCCACGCTGTGCGCGGGCTGCGGACACGATTCCATCACGGCCGCTTTCGTGAAGGCCTTCCACGAGCTGGACCTGGAGCCACACCGCGCCGCCAAGGTTTCCGGCATTGGCTGTTCGTCCAAGACGACGGCCTATTTCCTGGGCCAGTCCAGCGGCATCAATTCGGTGCATGGCCGAATGCCGTCGGTCGCGACAGGCGCGGCCGCAGTCAATCCGGACCTGCACTATATCGGTGTCTCGGGCGACGGGGACTCACTCTCCATCGGCATGGGGCAGTTTGCGCACGCGATCCGCCGCAATCTCAACATGCTCTACGTCATCGAGAACAATGGCGTTTACGGCCTCACCAAGGGCCAGTTCTCGGCCTCGGCAGATGTCGGCTCGAAAGCCAAGTATGGCGAGGTCAATGAACAGACGCCGATCGACCCCGTGCGCACCGCTCTCACCCTGGGCGCAACCTTCGTGGCGCGCAGTTTTTCCGGTGACAAGGATCAGCTCGTGCCGCTGATCAAGGCGGGGCTGATGCACAAGGGCTTTGCCCTGATCGACGTGGTCTCGCCTTGCGTGACGTTCAATGACCATGCCGGCTCGACCAAGTCCTACGCCCATACCTACAAATACTATCACCCGGTCATCCACGCCGATTTCGTGCCGGAAGAAGCCGAGATCACGGCGGACTATGCCGAAGGTGAAGCGATCACCATCCCGATGCACTCCGGTGGCGAGGTCGTTCTGCGCAAGACGGACAAGAGCCATGATCCGCGCGACCGTGACGCGGCCTTCGATCTTCTGAAAAACCTCGAAGGATCGGAAATCCCGACCGGCCTCCTCTATATCGATGAAAGCCGGCCCACCATGGGCGATATGAACCATCTGCCGGAGACGCCGCTCAACGCGGTGGATCATTCAAAGCTGTGCCCGGGCTCGGACAAGCTCAAGGCACTGATGGACGGGTATAGCTAGCAGCTTTTTCCAATCCTGTCCCCGCGTCCCTCGGACTTGATCCGAGGGTCCATCTCTTTTGATTGATGGATACCCGGGTCATGCCCGGGCACCCCGGAATATGCGGCTGGCTTTCGTGCGGTGAGGCCACCTAAAGACAGCGCTTCAGCATAGGTAGGTTGGAAATTGTTGTCCTGCCGAAAGGTCTCCCAATCCCCCAAAGGGGGCAAGGTAAAATACAAACCGCCACGCAATGACGCTAATGGGATCACCAACATCGAACCCGCATCATTCTTAAACAGGCCGCGTTACCGGCCTTCACCTTCATCTTGCACAGTCTCTTTAGGCTTCAACCATAATGCCTCCAGAAGCCTGTGACGATAAGTAATGCCGCCGAGAATAAATACCCAAAGCCCAAGCAAGGTCACGAAAACTGGAGGCCATTCACCATCGCGTTGCATCTGCGCGCTGAACTGAATCGCGATCAATGGCACCGCCACAATAAAATAGAACAAAAATATCCGGATAAACCAGATATTGAAGCGAATAGCTGGGGTTTTAAACGCGACCAGAACTGTCATCAGCAAGATACCCGCACCGATCAATATCCGTTGCCGTGGCAGCAATCCCTGACCGGACGACGGCTCGCTTTCTGCGCCGAAAGGGATCGCGGGCGCCACTAGCCACATGAAAAAGAAAATCAATGCGATGATCACAAATGACCCAATCATGTTGCCGAAAAATCTCATCGCGCAATTTCCTTTTTAAAGTGGCGTTAGCGCCAACTTTCTATTCAAACACTCGGCAAATCCAGCCCCTGATCTTTCGCGCAATCCCTGGCGATGTCGTATCCCGCATCGGCATGGCGCATGACGCCAGTCCCCGGATCATTCCACAAAACGCGCCCGATCCGGGCTGCCGCTTCTGGCGTCCCGTCGCAGCAGATCACCTGTCCGGAATGCATGGAATAGCCCATGCCGACCCCGCCGCCATGGTGCAACGACACCCATGTCGCGCCGGATGCCGTATTCAGCAAAGCGTTCAGCAGCGGCCAGTCAGCAACAGCATCCGAGCCATCCATCATCGCTTCGGTTTCACGGTTGGGAGACGCCACGGAGCCAGAATCCAGATGATCCCGGCCAATCACGACAGGCGCGGAAAGTTCACCTGAAGC
>CBDUFA010000063.1:0-7108 GCA_965366295.1 uncultured Hyphobacterium sp. | reverse complement strand
TGACCACGCTATTCACCAAGCCGAGCTTTTTCTTCCTCGCGCTGGGCGCGGCCAGTTCCTCGATGATGGGATACGGTCTGTTCGCCTGGATCCCCGCCTTCCTGGTGCGGTCCTATGACGATCAATTGCCCGGCTTCCTGTCCTGGATGCCGGATGCACTGATCCCGGACGGTGCCGGGCCGATCCTCTATGCCGCCTATTTCTACGGCGTTGTCGTGCTGGTCGGCGGGCTGATCGGTATCTGGCTCGGTGGGGCACTGGCCGACAAGTTCGGTGCCAGCTCCCGCGCCGCCTATGCCCGGGTGCCCGCGATCGCTTTCCTGTGCGTGTTGCCCTTCTTCGCGTTGGGCATGCTGACCGATTCTCTCACGCTGACCTTTTTCATCTTCATTATCCCCACCGCTCTGAGCCTCGCTTGGCTTGGCCCGGTCCTCTCGGCGCTGCAACATATCGTGCCGCCGAACATGCGGGCGACGGCGTCGGCCCTGTTCCTGCTGATCAACAATCTGGTCGGCATCGGGATTGGCGACTTCGTGCTGGGGGCCATGTCGGATGGGCTGGCGGCCCAGTTCGGCGAGGAATCGCTGCGCTATTCCATCCTGACCGGCACCGCCTTCTATCTGTTCGCGGCCATCATGCTGTTCATTGCCTCCGGATACCTGAAGCGGGACTGGGTGGAAGCCGAGACCCCGGCGAGCGCGGCGCCGTCGGTTGCCGCCGCCACGGAGTCGCCGGAAGCTACTCTGGATGCCGGGTTCACGGAACAGCATTTCACCACTGCCGACGGGCTGAAAATCCATTACCGCGATTATCCGCCGACCGCAGCGGAGTCCGGCGTGCCGGTGCTGTGCCTGCATGGTCTGACGCGGAATCTGAAGGATTTCGAAGACCTTGCGCCGCGCCTGGCGGCCGAGGGCCGGCGGGTCATCTCCGCGACCCAGCGCGGGCGCGGTGGCAGTGACTGGGACCCACAGCACGAGCGGTACAATCCGGCGGTCTATACGCAGGACATGCTGGCGCTGCTGGATCATCTCGGGATCGAGAAAGCCGTGTTCATTGGTACGTCGATGGGCGGGCTGATGACGATGGTGGCATCGACCATGGCCCCGCAACGTATCGAGCGGGCGGTGCTCAACGATATCGGTCCGGAACTCGACCCGGCGGGTATCGCGCGCATCCGTTCCTATGCCGGCAAGACCGAGGGGCGTTTCGAGAGCTGGCAGGCAGCCGCTGATGCCATTCGAGCGATCAATGGCATGGCCTTCCCGAAGGAAACGGACAACGCCTTCTGGCTCGACTTTGCGAACAAGACCTGCCGCGAGGCCGAAGACGGCGCGATCGTGCTGGATTATGATCCGGCTATCGCGAAGTCTGTCGCCGAAGGCGGGGATACGGACGTTGATCTCTGGCCGCTGTTCGACGGGTTGAAGGCGATTCCGACGCTGGTTGTGCGCGGCGGGATTTCCGACCTGCTGATGGTTTCGACGATCGAGGAAATGAAGCGGCGCAAGCCCGATCTTCAAACCGTTGAAGTGCCGGATGTCGGCCATGCGCCTTTCCTGACCGAGGCCAAGGCCTGGACCGCGATCCGGACTTTCCTGCGCTAGCGCTGGCTATAGCGACGCAAGGTTGGCTGGACAATCGTCCGGGGCTGGCGTGAATTGAGCGCATGGCTCCGAAGAAACTGCCACACCCTTCTGACTCCCTGTCGCCGCCCAAACAGGACCGCAGCGCGGAAACCCGTGAGCGTCTGCTGCGGGCGGCGATAGCCTGCTTTGCAAAGCATGGCGTCGCGGCCACCAATACGACGATGATTTCGGACGCGGCCGGCGTGACACGCGGCGCCTATCTGCATCACTTCAAGTCGCGGCAAATGCTGGTGGCGTCGGCCGTTGGCATGATGGTTGAGGATGCGATGGCCAATATCGAAGCCGGCATCCATGGCCTGTTTGCACCGCGCCGCGACGAGTCCGTTTTCTACACCATCTGGAAGCAGGCTTATCCGGATACCTTCTTCGCCGGCTACGAGATGATGTTGCTGGCCCGGCATGACGAGGAGCTTTCACGGGAATGGAATTTCCAGTCCCGGCGCTTCGCCATCCGGCGCAAGGAAGTCCTGATGCAGATTTTCCCGCCGGAAGTCGCCATTGGGGAGGCTTACCCCTTCCTCGAGGCGATTGCGGACTTCTTCCGCGGCATCAAGGTAATGGAAGTGGTCCGAACCGAGGCGGAAACCCGCGCGGTGATCGACTCCGTAACGCTAGTATTCAACGGCAAACTTGATCGTATTGCCGCCCGGCGGACCGACCTGCCAGGCTAGAAGATGCCGTTCATCAGCCCGATGAAGAAGCCGTAGAGGGTGAATTGCACGGTGTGATAGCCACCATTCACGAGCAACAGAAGGAGTGGCTTCTGCTCGAATGTGTAGTTGATCCCGAAAGACGCCGTGACCCAGAAGAGCCCCGCTGCGAACCCTGCCGCCGTGCCGAATACGATCCCGGTCTCCGGGCCGAGGAAAGCCGCAAAGACCAGCGCTGCGATCAATGAAAGCGGAATTGTCGTGGCGAGCATGCGGCCCATGCTGGCCGATTTGATTTCAGCCTCCGTCAGCCCTGTGGCCGACATCCAGATTTTCCCGAACAGGGCGGGCGAATACCAGAGCCCGCCGAGAATGAAGGCGGCCAGTCCGCCAATAACGGCCCCGAGGCCATTTCCGAGTTCCATGATCTATTGCTCCCTGGGGCGCCGTTCGTAGAGATTGTCGCCGGTTTCGAAGAAAAGCACGTACTGGTCGGCGCGCAGGTAGCCACCGGCAATCAGCGGGTCGTGCTCGAGCCGAGCGGTGACAATTGTCACCAGGTCGGGGTCTGCGCTGGCGAAAGCCAGGATGCCAGCGACGGGCCGGTCTGCCACATCGACCGGACGGGTCGGCCCGGCCAGCAATAGCAGGCCGTCTTCGGCCATGGACCGGATGTTGGCGAGGTGCGCCGCCTGAAGCGTTTGCATCTCTGCGACGGGTGGACGCTCCATGTCTGTGGGCGAGAGCAGGACGAACAGGCGTTGCTCGAGGGCGGGCGTCTGGGCTCCCGACAGGCCGGACAGCATCAGGAACAAGATGGCAATGGCGGCTGGTCGCATTTCAGGTCTCCCCTTTGCCGGGAAAATGGCGGCGTTTTCCAAAAAGAGTCAAGACTGAATGTTTTTTTGAAAAGCGCCCACCCTTGCGATTGCTGAACGGGCTGCATAGGAGAAGGGTATCGATGAGCTGACGCGAACCCCATGCCCGCTTACAAGATCGCTGCCTTCTACAAGTTTACGCCGCTCGACGCCGGCCCGGCGCTGCAAGGCCGGATACTCGATGTTTGCAAGGCGCATGATGCGATCGGGACGATCCTGCTCGCGCCGGAAGGCATCAATGGCACGATTGCGGCACCGCCCGCCGCTCTGGACCTGGTCATTGCCTTCCTGCGGACCTTGCCGGGATGCGAAGACCTCGACCCAAAATACAGCGAGGATGATGACGCCCCGTTCCTGAGGATGAAGGTTCGGTTGAAAAAGGAAATCGTGACCCTGGGTGTGCCGGGCATCGACCCCAGCCGTCAGGTCGGAACCTATGTCGAGCCGGAAGACTGGAACGCGCTGATTTCCTCGCCCGATGTCGTGACCATCGACACGCGCAATGACTACGAGGTGCGCATCGGCCAGTTCCGCGGGGCGGTGAACCCGGAGACGGTCAGTTTCGGCGAGTTTCCGGACTGGTACCGGAAATTCCGGGCCGAACATCCCGACAAGCAGGTGGCGATGTATTGCACCGGGGGTATTCGTTGCGAGAAGTCGACGGCATTCGCGCTGGCTGAAGGCGAGAACGAGGTTTTCCACCTCAAGGGCGGCATTCTCAAATACCTCGAGACGGTCCCGCCGGAAGACAGCCTTTGGGAGGGTGATTGTTTCGTCTTCGACCGCCGCGTGGCCGTGGGTCACGGACTGGCGATCAGCGATTACACGACCTGCCACGCCTGCCGCGAACCACTGTCGCGCGGCGACGTGGCGTCCCCGCTCTATGTCGAGGGCGAAAGCTGTCCCTTCTGCCATGACGTCACCGACACGGCACAGCGTGCCCGCTATGCCGAACGGCAGAAGCAGGAAATGCTGGCGGCCGAACGCGGCGAGCGGCACCTCGGTGCGCAATACCCGGCACGCGAGCCGGAATGAGCGAACGTCAACCGATCCTCTATTCGTTCCGGAGGTGCCCCTATGCTATGCGCGCCCGGATGGCGCTGCACGCCGCCGGCATCGACCTCGAGCACCGCGAAATCCTGCTGAAAGACAAGCCGGGGTCCATGCTCCGCTACTCCCCCAAGGGCACGGTACCCGTCCTGGTGCTGCCAGACGGCACGGTGGTGGAGGAAAGCCTCGATGTGATGCGCTGGGCGCTGGCGCAAAATGACCCGGAAGACTGGCTGGCACCGGGTGCGGCGATGTTCGACCTCGTTGCGGAAAATGACGGCCCGTTCAAGCACCATCTCGACCGTTACAAATACGACACCCGCTATGAAGGCGCGGACGCCGAAATGCATCGTGCGGCCGGGCTGGCTTTCCTGGAAAAACTGGACAAGCGGCTGGAGGGACAAGCCCAGCTCTTCGGATCAGCTGTAAGCCTGGCCGATATCGCCATCTTTCCTTTCGTCCGCCAGTTCGCCAACGCCGACCGGGACTGGTTCGACGATCTCGACCTCCCGCACCTGCAAGCCTGGCTCGCCGGGCACCTGGCCTCGCGTTTGTTTGCCGACATCATGATCAAGCACGCGCTCTGGCAGGACCCGGACGATTGATTGCCGCATTGCGTGTGCGGGTAAAATCCTCAAACTGATCGCCACAGCCGGAACCCGACCGGAAGGGATGCATTCCGCGTGACCGAAAACGCTTTCATCACCAAGAATCTCACCAAGGTCTATGGCGAAGGCGAGACCGCCGTGCACGCCTTGCGTGGCGTCGACCTGGAAATCCCCGAAGGCGAGTTCGTCGTTCTGCTGGGCCCGTCGGGCAGCGGGAAATCGACCTTGCTGAACATCATTGGCGGCCTCGACCGCGCCAGCGATGGCGAAGCCTGGTACCAGGACCACGAGCTGAGCGCGATGAGCGACCGGCAACTCACGCGATACCGGCGCGATCATGTCGGATTCGTTTTCCAGTTCTACAACCTGATGCCCAGCCTGACCGCTCACGAGAATGTCGAGCTGGTCACGGAGGTGGCAAAAAACCCGATGGAGGCGGACGAGGCGCTCGCCCTCGTCGGGCTGACCAACCGGTCCGGCCATTTCCCGTCAGAGCTTTCGGGGGGCGAACAGCAGCGCGTGGCGATCGCCCGGGCGATCGCCAAGAACCCGACCGTTCTGTTTTGCGATGAGCCCACTGGCGCGCTCGATTCCGAGACCGGCCGGACGGTTCTGAAAGTGCTCAAGGATGTCAATGAACGCCTTGGTGCCACCGTGCTGATCGTGACCCATAATGCCTCGACCGCGCAGATGGCCGACCGCGTCATCCATTTCGCGGACGGGGCCATTCGCGACGTGATCGAGAATGATACCAAGCTGACGCCAGAGGAGATCCACTGGTGAGCCCGCTGGACAAGAAGCTGCTGCGCGATCTCTGGCGGATGCGCACCCAGGCGCTGGCCATCGGCCTGGTCGTCGCGGTCGGTGTCATGCTGCTGGTGATGATGGCGGGCCTCGTGGAGTCGCTCGACGAGACCCGGCGCGCCTATTACGAGCGCTACCGATTGGCAGATGCTTTTGCCCCGGTTGTCCGTGCGCCCGAACGGGCGATCGAGGAGCTGGCCCGTATTGACGGCGTCTCGGCCGTGGAGGGCCGGATCACCGGCGGGGCGCTGATCGATATTCCCGACACGGAATTGCCGGTACAGGCGCGGGCGGTATCCTTGCCGGATTTCGGGACACCGCGGCTGAATGATGTCTACCTCGCGTCCGGGCGCCAGATTGATCACCGCCGGTCGGACGAGATCCTGCTGCTCAAGAGCTTCGCCGAGGCACACGGCCTCGAGCCCGGCGATACGCTGGCGGCGACCATGCATGGTGCGCGGCGGACCTTCCGGATTGTCGGCCTCGCACAGTCGCCGGAATTTCTCTACACGACCGCGCCGGGCGAACTGGTACCGGACGATGCCCGTTTCGGCGTGATCTGGATGAGCCGAACCGCCATGGAAGCGGCTTATGACATGGACGGGGCTTTCAACGAGGCGCTGATCGATGTCGGGCGGGACGAGGATCTGCCGGCTGTACTGGCCGCGGCCGACCGGATTCTCGATGCCTATGGCGCGATCGGAGCATACGGCCTCGAGGAACAGTTCTCGAACCGCTTCATCACCGAGGAAATCAATGGTTTGCGCGCCTCGAGCGCCGGCGTGCCGCCGATCTTTCTCGCCGTGGCCGCCTTTCTGCTCAACATCGTGATTTCCCGGCTCTTGCAGGCTGAACGTCAGCAGATCGGCCTGATCAAGGCTTTCGGCTATACCGATGTTGAGGTCACGTCGCACTATTTCAAGCTGATCCTGGTAATTGCCGTGGGCGGCGCCGTGCTGGGCTGCATCTTCGGGCTGGCGTCCGGGGCCAGCATGACGGGGTTGTATGTGCAGTACTACAAGTTCCCCTTCCTGGTTTTCGAGATCGAACCGGCCTCCTTCATCATTGCCGTGACGGCGAGCGTGGCCGCGGCGGCGCTGGGCGGGCTGTTTGCCCTGCGGCGAATCTTTGCCCTCACGCCTGCGGTGGCGATGCGCCCGCCAACACCACCGGACTATTCGGGCCGCCAGATTTTCGGGGACTGGATCGTCCGGTTTCTTGACCAGCCGACCCGCATGGTGATGCGGCGGCTGATCCGCCATCCCGGGCGGTCATTCGGGGCCATCATCGGCGTGGCCGCGGGCATGGCCTTGTCGGCCGGCATGCTCTCGGTGATGTCCGGGTTTGACGCGACGGTGGAAACCACGTTCGGCGTGATCGACCGGTCCGATCTGTCAGTCAGCTATATCGAGCCGCTGTCGGACCGGACGCTGTTTTCGCTGCAGCAAATGGACGGGGTGATCGAGGTG
>CBDUFA010000062.1:0-7122 GCA_965366295.1 uncultured Hyphobacterium sp. | reverse complement strand
GGTGGCCGACCGTGATGCGGAAATGCTCGCCGCTCCAGCGCAGGCGGAAATCCTTCACCGCGATCTTGTCGCTGCCGAAGTCGAGCTCGGCGACGAAGCTGAAATCGTCCCAGCCCCCCTGCACGCCCAGGCGGGCGGCGCGGAACTGGTTGTCGTCAACAGAGTCCATCCGGGTGGTGAAGTCCTCTTCGAAAGACGCGAAGTCGATGAAGACGCGGCCGCGCAACTCGATATTGAAATCGTCGGCCATGGCCGGCGCGGTCAGACCCGCGAAAGCAATGGCAAGGGGGAGGCAAAAGCGGAACATGGGGGCAATCCTTGCAGGCTGCGCCGCCGTTCCATGACAGTTCGGTTTCAGAACGGCGACAGTTTCCGCGCCGCTCTATGAAGCTTCGGCTTCACTTTATTGACGATTGAACGAAGCTTTTGTGACAACGCCAGATGCCGGGCCGGTGAAATACCGGCCCGGCTCTGAAAGCCCTGCGGACTGTCGGATGGCTACATCAGGCGCTTGCGCAAGACTTGCGAGAGCATGTCGACCAGCGTCACCGCGATGATGATGATGCCGATGATGACCGCGGTCTTGCCGTATTCGAACGAGCGGATGTTCTCGATCAGCACCTGGCCGATACCGCCCGCACCGATGAGACCGAGAATGGTCGCCGAACGCGTGTTCGATTCGAACCGGTAAAGCGCATAGGACGCCCACAGCGGGATCACTTGAGGCACCACGGCCCAGGTCACCTCGTTCATCGGACCGGCCCCGGTGGCGCGCACACCCTCGACCGGCCCCTCGTCGATGGACTCGACCGCTTCGGAGAACAGCTTGCCGAGCACACCGGCGGTGTGGAATGCCAGCGCCAGCACACCGGCAAACGGGCCCAGCCCGACCGCGGCCACGAACACGGCGGCAACCACCAGCTCGTTGATCGCCCGCAACCCGTCCATCACGATCCGCACCGGACGCCGGATCCAGAAGGGCGCGATATTGGATGCGCCGAGCAGGCCCAGCGGGATCGCCAGTACGACGGCGAAGAAGGTGCCCCAGAGCGCGATCTGGATGGTGACGATGATCTGCTCGAGATAGTTCGACCATTCCGCGAAATCGGGCCGCGCAAAACCGGCCAGGTATTCGCCCATCCGGTCGGCATTGGCCCCGAGCAGCGGGAATTTGAACACTTCCGCCGACCAGAAGGACCAGATCAGGAGGCCGAAGAACCCGCCCCAGATCACCCCGTCGATCAGCCGGTCGGACAACAGGCGCGCCGGCGCATGCTTCGGCGGCTGGCTGACGAACATGATGATGCCGAACACGCCGAGCCCGACGATCAGGCCGACCATGGCCCGGAACAGGGTCGGGTCGCTCTCCTCGCTATAGGTCGCGGTGGCGGTCACGGTTTGCGGCGGCGGTGTGCCCTGGTCCTGCAGGAAAGTCTCGACGAGATCGGAAACCGCGTCCTGGTCGGAGTCCGGGTCGGCCAGCATCTGTGCCCGCGCCGACTCGATCTGCAACGAGACCTGCTGGGTGGCGATGGCGCGTTCCTGGCGGGCCACATCGGCCAGCTCGCCTTCGACCTCGGCCAGCTGGTCGCGCAGCTCGGTGAGCTGTTCCTCGCGCAACACGTCATTGAGCGAGGCATCGGCCTCGACTGTCGCGATCTCGGACCGGTAGTGCGCCCGGCGGTCGATCAGTTCGAGCCGACGGATCGGCAGGAAATGGTCATTTGTGGCGGGCAGGAATCCGCCCATTTCCAACTCGCGCAGGATACCCTGTTCACGCGCGCGCTGCTCGGCATCGCCGCGCCAGCCATAGGTCAGGAAAAACTCCTGGATCCGGCCCCGCACATCGGCCGGCAGATCGCTGCGCCACATGATCGGGTCGGTCTGGATCAGCGGCGAGCGCCAGATGATGCGGACATCTTCCAGCACGTCGGGCCGGGTCCGGCGCAGGCGCTCGATATTGGTCGTGTTGTTGGTCGCCGCATCCAGCTGCTCGTTCGCCACGGTCAGCAGGTTGGCTTCGTGGCTGGCGCGCGTGACCTGGTTGAAACAGGTCTGAGGATCGATGCCGCGCGGCGAAAAGATATAGGCATTGGGCACCAGCGTGCCCGAAGTCGACAACGGGTCGCCGAAGCCGAAATTGACGCTGCGGTCGCAGACCAGCAGATCGTCGAGTGTCTGGATCGGGCTGTCGGCGGGCACGATGATGATCGAGCGATAGCCCAGCTGTCCGTCCGGATAGATGAACTTGGCGAACACCTCGGCATTGGCGCGGCGCGCCGCTTCCAGCCCGGACCGGTTGGTCAGCCAGGCCAGCTGCACCTGGTCGGCGCGCATGGCTTCGACCACGCCGGTATAATCTCCGGCCGAGCGCAGCACGACCTCGAAGCCGGTATCGCGGGCCATGTCCTCCACGAAGGGTTCCCACAGCGCGAGCACATTCTCCGATTGCTCGGTGGCGACAACGCCGAACACGATGGTCGTGTCCTCGGCCTGTTGCGCGCTGGCAGAAGCGGCGAGGCCGAGAAAGGCCAGAAGCGTAAGCAGACGCGCGATCATGCCGGCGCTCCTTCCTCGTCCATCACATCGATATATTCGTCACCATAGATCTCGATCAGGCGTTCGCGGTTCAGCCCGCTGGTCGGCCCGTCATAGATGATCTCGCCATTTTTCAGCGCAACCGCGCGGCGGCAATACTTGATGGCGTAGTCCACCTGGTGGAGCGTCACCACGACGGTGATCCCGTCCTGCTCGTTCAGCTCCTGCAGCAGTTTCATCACATTGCGCGCCGAGACCGGGTCGAGCGAGGCAATCGGCTCGTCGGCGAAGATCGCCTTGGCGCCCTGCACCAGCGCCCGCGCAATCGCGCCGCGTTGCTGCTGGCCACCCGACAGGTTGGCCGCGCGATTGCCGGCATATTGCTGGATTCCGACGCGGTCGAGCGCGTCCATCGCCTTCTTGCGATCGGCGGGCGAAAAGCGCCCCATCACGCCCTTCCAGCCGGGCATCCGGCCCAGCGCGCCGATCAGCACATTGGAATAAAGGCTGATCCGCTTGACCAGGTTGAACTGCTGGAAAATGAAACCGACCTGGGCCCGCGCCTTGCGCACACCGCCCGACAATTTGCCCTTCTCCTGCACCCGGTCGCCGAACAGGCGTGCGACGCCGGAGCTCGAATCCGCGATCTGCAGGCCGGACGACACGCGCAAAAGCGTCGACTTGCCCGAACCCGAAGGCCCGATCAGCGCCACCATCTCGCCCGGCTCCACGCGCAGCGAAACGCCTTTCAGCGCCTGCGTCGTGCCGAAGGTCACATTGATATTCTCGGCCAGGAGGGCCGGGGCCGTTTCAGACATGAAGGAGATGCCCCTCTTTGCGGTCCGTTTGTCCTTGCCGCTTCACCATGACAGTTTTGTGAAATCCCCTCACCTGTCGTCAGTCTCGCGGCAACTGATGAGCCCCATTAGCGGAGAAACCTGCTGCGCGCCACCCGCCAGAGTCCGCCGCAGGAGCGCGCGCCCGACGATCGCCTCGCCATCGCGCAGCTCGGTGATCTCGGCCGAGAGTAACACCGGTTCGCCGGATGGCAGCGCGTAGCGGCGCTCCAGCCGCAATCCGGGATAATAGCGAAACTCGCGCGGCGTGACGGAAATCTCGACCGTGCCGCCATGCTGCCAGAGCCGGGCGAGGCCGCGGCTTTCATTCTCGAACAGGACCAGCGGATTGGGCTCGGCGCGGTCCCAGAAAAAAGCGCCGCACTCACCCGGACGCAAATCCTGTGGCGGCAGGCCGGAAACGGGGCGCGCATCGCCAGCTTGCGCCGGGATCGCATCGGCGGGAACCGGCGGGGTCTGCGCCAGCTCCGAGGCCCAGCTCGCGCTCGTGCAGGCCGGGCTGGAGACCAGCGCGGCCAGCATCAACATGCCCGGAATGATCAGCCTGCTGCGTGCCATTCAGATCTGCCCTTCCCCGCGCAGCCGCCAGGTTTCGCCATCCTGCGTGAAACCGGCAGCGGAAAACACCGCGGTCAACCGATCCTCCATCAGCCGGGCCTCGATTGTCCAGCGATAGAGCCCGGTCGGCGAAATCGTCACCCGCATATCCAGACTCATCGCGGCACTGGTTCCGGCCAGTGCCACGCCCAGCACGCCATTCTCGCACGAGATCGGGCCGTCCAGCAGCGGGGCCTCGACATCATGCCGGCGCGCAAACCCGATCAGCGCCGCCGTGCGCACATGCCCGCTGGCCGCCGTGCAGCCTTCGGAGCCGAAGCGCAATTCGTCGATCTCGAAACTCACCGATTCCGCCGGGTCGAGCGCCGGCAGATCGAGGCCGAGCCCGCGCAGCGTCGTGGTCAGGCGGGCGTCGCGCAATCCCGCCCCGCCCGGTCCGGCCAGCGCAGCGCCCTGTCCGCGCGCTTCCGGGTCCGACAGCGTCCAGTCGAACACCGCCGCGCCGGTCAGCAGCCAAAGCGGCCGCAATCGCATTTCTACCTGGTCGAACCGCGCCCGGCCCGCCGCCGCATTATAGATCCGCCCGTCCCAGACCCGGCCATAGACGGAGGCCTGCGCACCCAGCGGCTGGCCGGCCAGACCATGGACAAAGCGCATCGGCATCAGCGCGATCAGCGCGGCCAGGGTCAACACCAGGCCGGTGACCAGGAGCGTGCGCCAGCCCATCAGCCGCCACCCCGTTCGAGCACGATCTGGGCACGGGCCAGCCCGTCGCCCTCGCGGTCGATGCTGGCACGCACGGCAACAATCGCGTGGCGCTGTTCCAGGTCGGCGAGCCATGCCATCAACCGGGCGGCGCTGACATTCTCGGTCCAGACATTCAGCCGGCCATTCTCGTCCGGCACCATGCGCGAGAGCTGTAACTCCATCGCCGCGGCGCGTTCCGAGACGATGGTGCGAAGCGGACGTGCGTCACCGCCTGCGCGGTCGGCCTCATCGGTCACCAGCGAGGAATAGCGGGCAATGCCCACGCTCAGCGCGCGATAGCGGTCAACGGCATCGACATAGGCGGCGCGGGAGCTGGCGCGATAATCCATCAGCGGAGCGGCCACGAGGTACCAGCCGGCCAGGGCCGCAATGATCGCGCCCAGCAGGCCGAGCAAAAGCTGTTCGCGCGGCGTGCGGCCGGCCCAGGCTTCGATCAGGGGCGAGAGGAATGACATCATCTCAGCCTCACCGCGAAATCACCATTCAGCACCCCGCCGGACTGGCGCACGCCGCCATCCTCCAGCACCACGCCAAGGTCGGCAGCCGCCGCGTTCAGCGCCTCGAAATCCGAGAAGTCGGCATAGATCGCCGACACGTTCAGCACGTTGAGTGCACGGTCATAGCGCAGCGAATCGATCTGCACCGTCTCGACCGCGCGGCCCAGTTCCGCCACCGCCGTGGCGAGCGCGAGGAAGTCCGAGCCGCCTGTGCCCGAGACCGCGGCGATCTGCTGGCGCAATTGCGCTTCCGGATTCACCACGCGCAAATCCGGGAAGGTCGCGGCAAACAGCTCGGTGCCCGCCTCGTCGATCGCATTGCGCTGATGGCTGTAATAGACGCCCTCGGCGAGCAGCAGCCCGGCTCCGAGGATCAGCGCCGCCAGACCGATCAGGGCGGCCCGCCGCAATGGGGCGATCAGCGCCAGCCATTGTCCGGACGGTGCGGCCTTGCCGCCAAAACCCGGCAGGCCCGCCAGCAGATCCTGCGGCAGGCCGGCAATCTTCACCGCCAGATCATAGGCCTCGAAGCGGCGCGGTTGCGGCAAAGGCACGCCGACAATCTCCGCCCAGTCGATATTGCGGCTGACGGCAAGACTGTCGGGCTTCGGCGAGGACAGCGCCGCGGCCAACGTGTCAGGCACCAGGTCGAAACCGATCCGCATCACCGGCCGGTCAGCCTTCGGACGGCAGATCAGCAAGTCCTGGTCCTCGGCAAACAGGATCGCATCCTCCGCCTCGTCCATCGCGGCAAAAGCATCGGGCACATAGAATGTGCGCTTCGCGTCTATCCGCGTGGCCAGATCGCGCCAGGAATCGGCCAGTTCCGCGCGCGCGGCAAAGACCCAACGGGCACCTTCACCATCGGCAGGTCCGGTCACGACCCGCGTGACGTCCAGCGGCGCCGCCAGATCGTCCTCGATCAGATAGGGCGCGGCCTGCCCGGCTTCGCGGTCCGAGCGCGTCGCCAGCCGGATGCGTGACACGAACAGCTCGCTCGCCGGCAGCACCACGATCAGCCGGTCATAGGCCGTCTCGCTGGCGGGCGGCATCCCGTCGCCGGACCGCCGGCGCCGGCCATCCTCAAGCCGCACCCAGGACGGGCTGGCCTCCGCCGAAGCGGGCGCGCGCAGAACAAGATCGCGGCTCACAGGAACACTCCGAAACGTTGATGATGACGTTCCAACCGGTTTCCCGAGACGCGTTCAACCGTCTCGATCAGCGCATAGCGCGCCTCGCCCTGCCGGACCTCGATGCGGATCTCGAAATACCGGCTGTTGAGCGTCAGCGCGGGACGGTCTTCCACCTCCAGGTCGAGCCCGGCCAGCAACGGGTCGGTCCAGAAGGTCTCGAGATCGGGAAAGCCCGTGCTCGGCCGCCGCGAGATCAGCAGCGCCGTATCGGACAGGGAAAGGCGATTGCCCAGCGCCGCCGCCAGCAAGGGTGCCTGCTCGGCGCGCAGCGTGTTGGGATTGAGCGGGGCCGCTTCGGCGGCCGGCTGGGCACAGACCAGCGGGGCCAGCACGGCATAGACCGGCCGCGTCATCGCCGGCAGGGCCAGCAATTCCTCGCGCTCGGTGAACAGCGTGTTCGCCGCCCGGTGCGGCAGGGGACGCTGCAGATAGGTGATATCTTCCGCTCCGCGCCCGGCCGGCTGGCTGTCGCGCTATCTGGGGCTGGCGAAGCTGCCTGATGAGGTGGTTGCGGCGTTCCCGTCGATCCGCGATCTGAAGGAGTTGCACGCTCGTACGCTGAAGCCGCTGCTGACGCGACCGCAGGACCGCAAGGCGGTGCTGGCCGAGGCGGCGCGTATTGCGGGTGAGCAGAAGGAAGGGCAGGGGGTGGAACCGACGCAGGTGGTGGCGCGGCTGAAGGGCGCAGTCAGTGCGCCCAAGGCCAGGCCT
>CBDUFA010000061.1:0-7140 GCA_965366295.1 uncultured Hyphobacterium sp. | reverse complement strand
TCACGACGAGGGCGAACTTGTCGAGCTGGTGACGGACGATATCGCCTTTGGAGGAGCGGCGCGCCGTCTTTTCGGCCCAGCCAATACCGGCGCAATTGACCAGGACGCGCTCCTGGCCGTGCGCCTCGCGGGCCTTGGCAAAGCCGGCCTCGACGCTCGCCGGGTCGGCGACATTGACCTGGCAGAACACGCCGCCAAGCTCGTTGGCGACAGCCTCGCCGCGCTCGGCATTGAGATCGAAGATCGCGACTTTCGCGCCTTCCGCGGCAAGACGGCGCGCCGTGCCCTCACCGAGGCCGGACGCCCCGCCCGTAACGATTGCGGCTGTATCCTTCGTGATTTTCATGAGACTCCCCATAAGGCCAATACTCTGCTGCAAGCCACATAGCGCGCGGCGGACGGGAAGTGAACGGTGTTCAAGCGTTTTAATGTAGCGCGCGGCGGTGCTAGATCAGTTTTCCGTTTCCAGAACGAGGATTCGCATCATGACATCCAGGCCTGTTGCAATGGTGCTCCATGGCGGGGCCGGCGTGCTCGCCAAGCGCTCTTATGAGCGGGAAGTCGTGCACATGCGCGCGCTGGCCGAACGCGGCAAAGCGATGCTGAATGATGGCGCGGCGGCACTCGATGTGGTGGAAACCATTGTCTACGAGCTGGAAATCAGCGGGCTCTATGTCGCCGGCAAGGGCTCGTCGCCGAACACCGACAATCGCTACGAGCTGGATGCCGCGATCATGGATGGCGAGACCCGCAATGCCGGCGCCGTTGCGGCGATGGAAGGCTTCGTCTCGCCGATCCACGCAGCCCGCAAGGTGATGGAAACAACCCCGCATGTCATGCTGGCCGGATGGGGCGCCAACCGGCTGGCCGAGAAAGCCGGGCTGGAGAAGGTCGAGGATCCCGAGGGCTATTACACGCCGGCCGCGGTGCCCGATAACCGGCCCTATGCCACCGGCACGGTCGGGTGCGTGGCGCTGGACCGGGAAGGCCGGCTGGCGGCCGCGACGTCGACCGGCGGCACGCTGAAGAAAACACCGGGACGCGTCGGCGATTGCCCGCTGATCGGATCGGGCACCTGGGCCGACCAGGAGGTCGCCATCTCGTGTACCGGCCAGGGCGAGTTCTTCATCCGCTCGCTGGCGGCCGGAACGGCGGCGGCGCGGATCCGCTATCTGCATGAGAGCCCGGAAGAAGCCGCCCGCTGGGCGCTGAAAGACGTCAAGCGGCTGGGAGGCGATGGCGGCATCATCGCGGTCGGCCGCGATGGCCGCGTGGCGGCACCTTATAATTCCGAGGGCATGAAATGCGCCGTCCTGCACGCGGACGGGCGGATCGAGGCCGGCGTCCAGGAGCTGTCCTGATGAAGCCGATCCGGCCCCTTAAGGGGTATTTCGGGATCGGGGCGGAGGAAATTTCCAAGGCGATGAATCTGGGCGCGATCCTGCGCACCGCGCACGCGTTCGGGGCCAGCTTCGCCTTTACCGTCAATGCCCATCACAAGGCGCGCAAGGTCTTTGATTCCGACACGTCCCGCTCGTTGAAGAACGTGCCCTATTATGGCTGGGATTCGATCGCGGAGATGCGCCTGCCCAAGGGCTGCGCGCTGGTCGGGATCGAGCTGACCGATGAGGCGGTGGAATTGCCCAGCTTCCGGCACCCGCGCGCCGCGGCCTATGTGCTGGGCCGCGAGCGTGGCTCCTTGTCAGACGAGATGCAGGCGATGTGCGATCACATCGTGCGCATTCCGACCAAGTTCTGCGTCAATGTCTCGGTGGCGGCGGCGATCACGCTCTATGACCGCACACTGTGCATGGGCGGATATCCTGACAGGCCGGTCATGCCCGGCGGGCCGGGGCTCGATGCGATAGAAGCCTGGGATGCGAAGCGGCGCTAACCGCCGAACAAGCGCTGGACCGCACCCAGGGCGCCGGTAAATTTCAACGACCCGTCTGTCACGGCCAACGCAAAACAGGTCTCGCCCGGCTCGGCAATCGGGCGGTGCGTCGTCTCGGCACCGACCGCGCATAGATCGCCCCTGCCATAGCGCCCGATGCCGTCGGCGAAAGCGCCCGCCAGGACAAGTGTGAACTCGCGGCCATCATGGGTATGGCTGGGCGAGCCATGTCCCGGCTCGATCCGCAGCAATTCGGCCGTGGCATCGCCTTCCCGGATCAGCTCGATACGGCGCACACCCGGCGCAGCAAAACGCCATTGTGCGCCGGCCTCAAGCGCCCGCTCGCGCACCGGATCGGGCAGCGCCAGCAATTCCTCGAGCGCCGCATTGGCGGCTCCGGCGGCGGCTTTCGGTTCGACCGTGCCGAGGCCGGCGGCTTCCCCCGCCCCGGTCTCGATGGCCTCGATGGCAGCGAGGGCCACGTCGAGCGCGGTGTCGGACATGTCGTCCATTGCCATGTCCTCGAGCAGAATACCCCCGGCGATCTCGGCGGCCGCAGCGGCGTCCGCGACATCGCTCTTGAGCGCGATATGCGTGTCGACGAGCAGGCGCATGGGCGCGCTCAGCCGGCCGGCAGCGCGCGCAATCAGCAATTCCTCGTCAATCGAAATCAGTGTCATAGGCTACGTCTATAAGCGTTGTTGGTTTTTTCGATATGATCCGGTTGACCCCGAGGTCAAGGGCGATGGCCCAATTAAATATCACCGGGGTCGAGCACGCCCCGCAATTTGTTGAAAGCCAGTCTTATCCGTGACTTGACGGTTCCCAGCGGCAAGCCTTCCGCTTCAGCGATCTCCGAATGTGACAGGCCGTCGAAAAACGCCCGGCGCAAGAGCGCAATTTGATCGTCGGGCAGCGTTTTCAAGGCCTCGCGGACCCGGGCATCCCGGTCGCGCGCATGCGCCGCGATGTCCGGTGCCTCGACCGCCTCGGGCTGTAACATCGGTTCATCCGCATCGAGGTCCGGCTTCGAGGCGCGGCGCGCCAAATCGATGCGGCGATTGCGCGCAATCCGGAAAATCCAGGTCGAGGCCGAGGCCTGGCGGGCATCGAACAGTTTTGCCTTTCGCCAGACGGTGAGCATGACCTCCTGGGTCAGTTCCTCGGCCGTCGCGTCATCCGTCGCCAGGCGCTTGATATAACCCTTGATACGCGGCGCGTAGAAGGCAAAAAGCGCCTTGAAGGCAGACCGGTCGGAGCGCGCACAGGCCTCCACCCACGCGTCGAGCTGCTCGCGTGCGGGCGTTTGTTGATCCTGTCCCTGGGAATCGGGCACCATCTATCCTTCACCGCCCAATTTTCGCTCGGGCCTTGGCCCTTGCCTAACAGATATGTTCCTGCGGTTGAAAGCGAATTCGCCATTAACCGCCCATAAAGCGCCGCATTGCAGGGATGTGATGCGCCCACAGTGAATCCGGAGCTCGTTCCCATGCGTTTCCTCGTTCTGCTTGCAGCCCTGTTCTCGGCGCTGAGCCCGGCCGCGATGGCGCGCCAGGCGGAGAATCGCGGCGCCTATGGCGACTGGGTGGTACTCACCCGGGACACGGAGAACGGGTTGGTCTGCTATGCCGTCAGCCGGCCGATCGAGATGACGCCATCCAATGTCGATCATGGCGAGGTCTTCTTCGTGATCTCGACCTGGGCCAGCGGGGCGGCCAGTGAACAACCCCGTTTCGTGGCGGGCTATGCGCTGCGCCCGGCCACCCCGCCGCGCGTCCGGATCGGTTCGAGCCGTTTCCAGATGTTTGCCGCCGGGCAGGACGGGTTCGTCGAGGATTTGGATGACGAGAATGATTTGGTCCGGGAAATGCGGCGCGGCGCGGAAATGCGGATCGAAGCGACCAGTCAGCGTGGCACGGCGACTGCCTATCTGTTCTCGCTTCAAGGCGTGACCGCGGCCTTGCAGCGCGTCGACGCGCTGTGCTGAGACCGCGGGCGCGTTAGCGTTTTGCGGCCGGCCGGAAGGGTTTCACCCGCAGCTTGAGCTTGTGGTCCTTCGCGCCTGTTGACCCGTCCGGCCGCGATAATAGGTTTTCTGCCATTTTTCCTCGACCGCGGCGTCTTCCAGCGCGGCGAGGCGTTTCATGAAATCGCCCCGGCTTTCCCGCCACATGTTGAATTGCTCATACGTCTTCGGGTCGGAATGGACATTCTCGATCACCGGATCGAACCGCTCGAACAGATCACGGCGCAGCGGGAAGAAATGGGCGATGGCTTCGCCCGCCTCGAAGCGGACACTTCCGGGCCGGGTGAAGCGCCAGTTCATGGTGAAGGAATACGGGCTCCAATCGGTCTCGATGACACCGGAGAGCGGCGCGATGCCATCCTTGATGCCGTTCATCGGCCCGGTGACATAGGTGTTCCAGCCCGGCGGGGTCCGCAGCAGGAAATGCAGCTCGAAAGTCAGCACGCCCGAGCCGAAATTGGCCAGCGGGCCCCCGGTCAGCCGCGCTTGGGGCGGCGTATCGAACCGGATGGTCACGTCCTGAGGCGCCGGGCCTCCATTCCAGCTCGCCTCGAAGGCCACCGGCGTGGTCACCTCCCAGCCGTGCTGGTTGGCCAGCGCCAGCGGCAGGCAGCGATAGGCAAAGCTTTCCGGCGTCTCGTCCATCCATTGACGGCGCGGGTCTGCCGGGCGGACCGGTGGCTCCTCGTTGGAGAGCGGGTAGAGAAAGAGTTTCATGCCCCCCTCGATAGCGTCCCGGTGCGGCCGCTTCAATCGGCCACCCCCTCGCTTTTGCCGCAAAGATGGTATATGTCCGCGCGCCCATGACCGCCGCACTCAACATATACGACCCCTCCGCCAGGCCCGAAGCCGGCCCGCGCTCACTCGCCGGGCTGACCCGTCCGCAATTGCGCGAGGCGATGATCGCTGCCGGTGTCGAGGAGCGGAAAGCGAAGATGCGCGCCGACCAGGCCTGGCGCTGGATCTATCATCATGGCGCACGCGATTTCGACATGATGACGAATATCGCCAAGGACACGCGCGCGGTTCTGGAAGGCAAATACACGCTGTCGCGTCCGGAAATCGTCGAGCGCCTGGTCTCGGTCGACGGTACCCGCAAATACCTGATCCGGCTGGCGCCGGGCGTGGAATGCGAAACGGTCTTTATCCCGGATGTCGGCCGGGCCGGTGCGCTGTGCGTGTCCAGCCAGGTCGGTTGCACGCTGAACTGCACCTTCTGCCATACCGGCACCCAGCCCTTGGTGCGGAATCTGACGGCGCAGGAAATCGCCGCGCAGGTGATGATTGCCCGCGATGACCTGGAGGAATGGCCGACCTCGAACGAGAACCGGCAGATCACTAATATCGTCTTCATGGGCATGGGCGAGCCGCTCTATAATCTCGATGCGGTTTCCGATGCGATCGACATCATCTCCGATGGCGACGGCATGCAGATCGGCCGCCGGCGCATGACAGTTTCCACCTCCGGCGTAGTGCCGAAGATCAGGGAGCTGGGCGAGCGCACGCGTGCCATGCTGGCGATCTCGCTGCACGCCACAAACGACGATCTGCGCAACGAGCTGGTGCCGCTGAACAGGAAATATCCGATTGCCGAACTGATGGAGGCGATCAAGACCTATCCCGGCCTCGGCAATTCCAGCCGCGCCACTTTCGAATACGTCATGCTGAAAGGCGTGAATGACAGCCCGGCCGAAGCCCGCGCGCTGGTCAAGCTGCTCAAGGGCGTGCCCGCGAAGATCAATTTGATCCCCTTCAATCCCTGGCCCGACAGCCCGTATGAATGCTCGGACTGGGAAACCATCGAGACATTTGCCGAAATCGTGAACCGGGCCGGCTATGCCTCGCCGATTCGCACGCCACGCGGCCGGGATATCTTTGCCGCTTGCGGCCAGTTGCGCTCGGAATCGAAAAAGCTGCGTGCAAGCGAACGAAAAGCCCGATGACCTCTGCCGTCCTTTACCGTTGGAAGCTGAAGCCGGGCACGGAAGAGACTTTCCGCAAGGCCTGGACCGACGGCACCAATGTTATTCACAAGCACTGCGGGTCGTTCGGGGCCCGCCTGCATGAAGGGGCGGACGGTCTGTTCTGGTCCTATGCGCGCTGGCCTTCCGAAGCCGCCCGCCAGGCGTGCTTCGAATCCCATGACTTCTTCTCGATGGACTGCTTCAAGACGATGCAGGCCTGCATCGAGGAGCGCTTTCCAGAGACCGTCCTGACGTTGACCGACGACGCGCTGGCCGAACGCAGGGCGCCTCACGACGTGCCGGTCTACGAGACCGAACGCCTGGTCCTGCGGCCGGTCTGCCTGGATGACGCCGAAGCGCTGGCGCCGGCCCTGATGGACGACGCCAATATGAAATGGTGGTCCCGCGCCGCACTCGGCTCGGTCGACGCCGTGCGCGATTACCTGGTGTGGAATGTATTCGGTGATGCCATCCAGTGCTGGGCCTTTGCCCGCAAGGATGCGCCGGACGATGCGCTGGGCTGGGTGATCCTGATGGACAAGACGCCAGGACAGGCCGAGATCGGCTATATGCAGCGCCCGGATGCGCAAGGAAACGGTTTCGCTTTCGAGGCCGCCCGCAAAGTGCTCGACCATGCCTTCGCCGTTCGCAAGTTGCGCCGAGTGTGGGCCGATGCCGATCCGGACAATGCGCCATCGATCCGCCTGATGGAAAAGCTCGGCATGGCATATGAAGGCCGGCTCAAGGCGAACTGGGAAACCCATATCGGGGTTCGCGACAGCGTGATCTACGGCATCGTCGCGCCCGATTCTCGCCAAAAAGACGCGTAAAACCGATCCTGATGAGTGAGACATCACGTTCCCACCGCCGGAAGCGGGAGGCACGATGGGCCGGTTTGCCGATGTCCATCCATATCGCCGTGCGCGGGGCGATCATGATGTTCGCCTTTCTCGGTGTGCTTGCGGTTTTTTTCTATATTGAATCCATGCCCGACGGGGCGAGCGCCTGGGGTGAGGCCGACCTGGAAGAACCGATCCGGCTTTTCACCTCGGAACAGATCCGCGCGCTACGCGAAGACCCGCAAGCCTGCATGGCGGCGCTGGACGGTTCCAATATGAGCTATGCGCAGGTCGAGCCGCGCTCGCCGACGCCGGAATGCCGGTGGCAGGCGGGCGTCCAGGTCGCCGCCTCGAATCTCGATTACGCCGATCCGGAGCCGCCCGTCGCCTCGTGTGCGTTGGCGGCCGTCTCGACCG
>CBDUFA010000060.1:0-7147 GCA_965366295.1 uncultured Hyphobacterium sp. | reverse complement strand
CCGGCACCAGGCGCGGAACATTCGAGATCACGATCGGCTCGCGGAACACGACGCCGCCGAGAATGTTGCGGATCGTGCCGTTCGGCGAGCGCCACATTTTCTTGAGACCGAATTCCTCGACGCGTTGCTCGTCCGGCGTGATCGTGGCGCATTTCACGCCGACGCCATAATGCTTGATGGCTTCGGCGGCCTCGACCGTGATCTTGTCATCGGTCTCGTCGCGCTTCTGGATCGAAAGATCGTAATACTTCAGGTCGATGTCGAGATAAGGGTAGATCAGCTTGTCCTTGATCATCTGCCAGATGATCCGGGTCATCTCATCGCCATCAAGCTCGACCAGCGGTGTATCGACTTTGATCTTTGCCATGTCGGTCACTATCCAATGCTTATTGTGTGTGGAAACCGGACGCATCCGGGAAGGTTGCGCGCTAGTTATCACCGGATTGCAGATATCGAAAGAGGCTGACTGATGGAAAGTCCCGCCTTCATCCTTCACCAGCCCCAGATGGGCGAGAATATCGGCGCGGCCGCACGCGTGATGGGCAATTTCGGCCTGCGCGATCTGCGCCTGATCGATCCGCGCGACGGCTGGCCGAATTCCAAGGCGGATAATGTCGCCGTCGGATCGCCGGTCCTGCAATCGGTGAAAGTGGAATACCAGCCAGTAGCGGCCATGGCGGACCTGACGCGGATCTATGCCACGACAGCGCGCCCGCGGGGCATGGAAAAGCGGGTGCTGACCCCCCGCGAAGCGATGGCCGAGATCCGGGCGGCCCATGCAGCGGGTGAACGCGCTGGAATCCTGTTCGGTGGTGAAAAGGCAGGCCTGCCTAACGAGTTGGTGGCCGATTCAGATGCGATCATTACCTTGCCGGTCGACCGGGAGTTCTGGTCGCTCAACCTCGCCCAGACAGTCGCCTGTTGCGCTTACGAGTGGCGCGCGGGCGACGGTGTGGCGGATGATTTCTCACCCGTCAGCGGTCCGGCCACAAGGGAAGATATCGAGCGCCTGTTTGCCCATTTCGAGGCCGAGCTGGATCGCGCCGGCTTTTTTCATCCGCCAGAGAAAACGCCTCTGATGGTCAACAATCTCCGGGCGGCGCTGGTTCGCGCCCGCTTCACCGAGCAGGAAGCCCGCACATTCCGCGGCGCGATCAAGGCGCTCGCGCTCGGACGGGGCAAGGCCCGGGTGGTGCGAGAGGACTAGGCGCCTACCACAACGCCGGTCTGGCGATCATCAGCCACAAGATGGCGAGCACCGCGAAAAAGGCGGGAAAACCGAAGGCAATCCAGATGCGGAACAGCCGGTGATAGGCTTCCGGCAGCGGCGTGCCGCTATCCGCGGCCGCCCGGGCCATGTCGCGCATCCTGGTCTGCATGCGCACCACGGGAAGCCAGAAAGCACCGGTGACCAGATAGAGCATTATCGAGACCACGATCCAGCTTTCGCCCAGCGACCAGCCGACGATCAGCGCCAGTGCAATTCCGGTGATCGGCTGCAGCACCACGGCAGTCGCCGTGAAGACATAGTCCGCAATCACAACGACGCGGGCTGTTTGGGCGATGAATTTCGCATCGCCGGTCCGGTGTGCCATAAGCATGAAGAAGGCGATGCCCGCGCCAGTGCCGAGGAGCACCGTTGCGCCGATCACGTGCAGCCATCGCAGGATCAGCTCGGCCATCATGTCTAGCGTTCCTCCAGCAGGGGCAGCACGGCAAGGTGCAGGCCGATCAAGGCGGCTGATTTCACCAGCGGTCCGAGCGGATCGAGCCAGAGCGATGGCGCGACGAAGCTCGCGGCGGCCAGATACGCCAGCGTAAGCCCGATCCCGCCAAGAATCGCCAGGCGCGTCGTAAGCCGCCAGGCGAGGCCAGCCGCGATGGCCAGGTCCGCAGCAATCCCGGCAATGACGAGAGCTGGGCGGACCGGCTCGGGCAAGGCGCTCAATACCGCCAGCGCCTGGTCGAATGAGGGCAGGGCGATCAGCGCACTGGCCGCCCAGAAAGCGATCAGCAGCGTGACCAGGACCGGGAAAAGCAGGCTCAACCGCGCATGCCATCGGTCCTGCAGCGTACTGGGCCGGCGGGCGAGTGTCTCCGCGAGCGAATGTGCCGGGCGCCCGAGCGCAGCGCGTGTCTGCGCTGCGTCGCCGGGAATGCCATCGGCGAGGACCTTCACAGCGTTGGACCGGAGCGGAGACCGCCAGCCCAACCATCCCGCCAGGTCCGCGAGAGTTGTCAACAACGCCACCAGCGGACGCGGTACCGGCAGGAGGAGACGGAATTCCGGGAATCCAAGCCATCGCCGGGTGGCGATAACGATGTCCTGCAAGGAATGGGAATTGTCCTCGACAAGGTCGGCCGTCACGCCCGCCAGATCGCCGGACGCCAGCGCGAGAGAGACGGCTTCGGTCACGTCGTCAACATCGACCGTTTGAACCGGTGTATGGCCGAATGCGATCAGTCCGCCAACCGGTTGAGCGGCGATCATGCGGATCAGCGCCGTGCCGCCATAGGCCGATTGTGCCAGCACCAGGCCGGGCCGCAGGATCGTCCATTCCAGCGCGCTGGCCGCCAATGCGGCATCGGCCTTTCCCTTGCTGGCCATGAAGTCGGTGCCGGCATCGGGCCGCGCCATCGGGGCAGAGATCTGGACGAAGCGCCGGATTCCCGCGGCCTCGCAGGCTGCTATCAGCGCGAGGATGGCGGTCTCCTGCACAGCGGTGACATTGTCGCGCCCGCCTGTCTGCAAGGCACCGGCGGCATTCACCACGGCATCGATGCCGGCAAGGATAGGCGCCCAGTCTCCGATGCTGGAGAGGCGCCGCAAGTCGGCCTCTGTCCAGCGGGCCTGCGGGATCAATCGCCGCGCCCGCCGCACGTCGCGGCCAAGACCGGTCACCTCGTGGCCGTCAGCCAGCAATTGGCGCACGATGGCCGAACCGATCAGCCCGTACCCGCCTAGGACCAGAATTCGCATCACCCCTCCCTCGATGGCGATACACTGGGCAGCGCCGTGACACGCTGCAAGTGGGCGCAATGCCTCATCGCGGCGTTGACATCCCCGGCCAAGCCGGTAAAAGCCGCGCTTCGCCTGTCTTGGCAGGCGTTATGACGGGTGGTGCGGTGCCGCCGTTGAGATCGCAGTCTTCAAGTCCGGAGGCTGCCGGGCCGCGTCGAAAATGAGTGAGACATGTCGAAGCGTCATTCGCAGAAGTACAAGATTGACCGCCGCATGGGTGAAAACCTGTGGGGCCGTCCGAAATCCCCGATCAATTCCCGTCCCTATGGCCCGGGCCAGCACGGCCAGCGCCGCAAGGGCAAGCTGTCCGATTTCGGCCTCCAGCTGCGCGCCAAGCAGAAGCTGAAAGGCTATTACGGCAACATCACCGAGAAGCAGTTCCGCCGCATCTACACCGAGGCCATGCGCCTGCGGGGTAACACGGCCGAGCAGCTGATCGGTCTCCTGGAAAGCCGCCTGGATGCGATCGTTTATCGCGCCAAGTTCGTGCCGACCGTGTTTGCGGCCCGCCAGTTCGTGAACCATGGCCACGTCAAGGTGAACGGCAAGAAGGTCAACATCCCGTCCTACCGCGTGAAGCCGGGTGATGTGGTCGAGGTCCGCGAAAAGTCGCGTTCCATGGCGCTGGTGCTCGAAGCGCTGGAAAGCCCGGAGCGGGACATCCCGGAATACATCGAAGTCGATGGCAAGGGCATGAAAGCCACCTATGTGCGCATTCCGGAATTCGCCGAAGTTCCTTATGCCGCACAGATGGAACCCAACCTCGTGGTCGAATACTACTCCTCGTAAGATCGACCGGCGAATTGCAGTTGAAGGGCCGCTTTGGTGTTGCACCAGGGCGGCCTTTCTTTATCTTGCCCCTGCCTTTCTGGACTTGCCTCTACAGAGTTGATTCAAGTATTTAGTGTAATTCTCTGAAATTGAATCGCTTTTTGACTCGTCTTCAGAAAGTGAATCGGATTTCGCCTGTAACGCGAATCGCTGGCGGCATATTTCCACTGCTGGGCGAGAATGTGATGGTCCGCGCTTTGCAAGGCGGGTCAAACACGCTTATCAAATTGATTCAGGAAATCCCCGGAGTCGCCTTATGACAGCTCGCCTTTTCGCCATCATCGCCTTGCCGCTCGCTCTGGGGGCGTGCTCGACGGTGCAGAACCTTCCGCTTGTCCCGGGCGGGGACAATGATGAAACGGTCGAGGTCAGCAATGATCGCATTGCGCTGCACGGCTGGCGCATTGTCGGCGACGACATCCTCGTGCTGCGCGTGCCGTCCAATGGCTGCACACAGAAAACCGACCTTTCGGTCAGCGTCCGGCATCGCCGCGGGGAATACCAGGTGACGGTCGGGCGCGTGCGGGAAGACTATTGCCGCGCGATTGATCCGGACGGCGTGGAAATCCCGTTCGGTTTCGAGGAGCTCGGCGCGCGTCCCGGCGCAACCGTTACGGTGATGAATCCGATTCTCGAGCAGTAGCGCCTAGGCTTCGGCTTTCAGCACGCCCTTGTCCTGCAGGAAGGGGCGCAGCTCGTTTTCCTCGAACATCTCTTTCACGATGTCACAGCCGCCGACGAATTCGCCCTTCACATAAAGCTGGGGAATGGTCGGCCAGTCGGAATAGACCTTGATACCTTCGCGGATATCCGGGTCTTCGAGCACGTTCACGGACGCGTATTCGACCCCGAGATGGTTCAGGACGCCAGCCACGACTGACGAGAAGCCACATTGCGGAAAGATCGGCGTACCTTTCATGAACAGGACCACGTCATTGGTCTCGATCATGTTCTTGATATCGGCCTGAACGTCACTCATTGCGGCTCTCCTTTGCGCGTGACTAGGAGCTAGGCAGCGCCGGGCCCGGCGTCAAGACCGGCCATATGCACGAGTGACTGCAAGTGGGCCGGTCGCGTCGTCTGCACCATCAGGCAATCGGAGAGCGGATCGTTGATCGCCCATTCAAACGCCTCGGCGATCGGCTTGTCGCCGCGTGGCGGAAGTCGCTCGCCCCGGAAGCGAAGCGGGAGATCCGACACCATGCGCAAGGCCGCGCGGGACGCATACCAGAGCCCGGCGCGACTGAAAGGCGAGGGAAATCCGGATGGCGAGCCATTCTTGGCCTCGATGCCGAGAATGATCTTGCCTGCGTCGCGTGCTGCTTGCAGGCGCTGTCTTTGTGTTTCGGACTGGCCGTAATAATGCGGTGCCATTATCAGGTCGAAACGCGGGTCATCAATTGGCACATCCAACTCCTCGTCCCGTCCGGACGCCCCCGCAAAGCGGATTTTTCCGGCACCCTTCAGCCGCTCCAGCGCGTCGAAAAGCTCGTCCGTCAATTCGGAGGTCGCAGCGCCCTGCACTAGCAAGGCATCGAGGTGATCGGTTTTCAGGCGCCGTAGACTGCCCTCGACCGAACGGACGAGGCCGTCAGCGGAAAAATCGCGCCGGTTGTTCTCGCCGAGTATGCCGGCCTTGGACACAAGGAAAAGGCGGCTGCGGTCTAGCTGGCTGACGGCGGTGCCCAGTCGGCGTTCGGCTTCGCCATCGCCATATTTGGGCGCCGTGTCGAAGATGTTGATACCGAGATCAACGGCCTGGTGGATCAGGTGGTCGGTCTTTTCACGCGACACCGCCCAGGTCTTGTGAGGGCCGGAAACACCGAAGCCGAGCCGCGAAATCCGGGTGATGTCTACGGTCACGGCGCCTGTGTTTTCAGCTTCAGGGCGTGAAGCTCGCCGCCCATGCGGCCGCCAAGCGCGTTGTAGACCAGCTGGTGTTGTTTCACGCGCGGCAGGCCGCGGAACGCCTCGGCCGTAACAATGGCTTCGTAGTGATCGCCGTCGCCGGCGAGATCAATGATCTCGACCTCGGCACCCTCGATCCCGTCCTTGATCAGGCGGGCAATATCGTCGGCAAGCATCGGCATGACAGAATCGTATGTGGCGGCTTCCCGGCTGTTTGTATAGACCAAGCCGCAGAGACGAAAGCCTTTCCGGGAGATGAGTATGCGTCGCTTGATTGTTTCGGGCCTTTTGGCCGCGTCGGCCCTGACCGCGCCGGTGTTTGCGCAGGATATTACGGCCGATACGGACGCCGCGATCGAGTATCTGCGCGTCCTGTCCGCAGACGACATGGATGGCCGGCGCACCGGTTCGCAGGGCGCGGCAGATGCGCGGGCTTATATCGCGGAGCAATTCTTCCTCGCCGGATTGCTGGCCTATGGCGATAGCTGGGAGCAGGAATTCAGCTATACGCCGCGCCGGTCCGCAGAGGAGCTGAATGGCGTCAACCTCGTGGGCTATCATCCGGCGGCCAGCGGCGATGAAACCGGCCCGGTCATCGTCGTGACGGCGCATTATGATCATCTCGGCAATTGCGGTGGCCAGATCTGTAACGGCGCCGATGACAATGCTTCCGGTGTCGCGGCACTGATCGCGGTGGCCGAAGCCCTGCGCGACAATCCGCCGGCCCACACGATCATCTTTGCCGCGCTGGATGCCGAAGAGAACGGCCTGAACGGGGCAAGGGCATTGGTCGCTGACCTGCCCGTGGACGAAGACCGCGTGGTCCTGAATATCAATTTCGACATGCTGGCGATCAATGCCGACAATGAATTGCCTGCAGCCGGCGCCTTCCATTTTCCCTTCTTGCACGATCACGTCGAGGCTATCGAGGTGGCCGAACCGACCCATGTCATCCAGGGCTATGACAGCCCGGAATGGGGGCCGAACGGCGACTGGACCTATGCCTCCGACCATGCCGCCTTTCACGATGCCGGTATTCCGTGGATCTATTACGGCGTTGATTTTCATGAGTATTATCACCAGCCGACCGATGAATTCGAAGTGGTCCAGCAGGATTTCTTCGCGTCCAACGTCCAGACCGTTCTCAATGCCGTCGTTTATTTTGACGAGAACCTCGACACGGTCGCGCAGGAGCTCGCGGATTTTCGTGCCGCTCAGCCGGAAGTGGAAGAGGCACGCATTGACGAAGATGGCCGCTTCATCAAGCCGGGCATGGAATAGCCGGACCACGTCAGGTAATCGACCCGGGGGCAACATGATCCGAAGCATTTGCGTGGCGGCTTGTCTGGCTGTGTTCTCGAGCGTGAATGCTGCCGCGGATGACAC
>CBDUFA010000059.1:0-7157 GCA_965366295.1 uncultured Hyphobacterium sp. | reverse complement strand
CATCACCCTGGGCCTGAAGCATGACACCCGACGGCAAATGGATCGAAAGCGTGACGCGGAATCCGGCCCCTTCGCGGGACACGGCCACATAGGCTTCGCTGGGCCGGTTGAAATACTTCGAGACGGCTTCCTCGACCCGACCGGTGATATCTTCACGGAGGGCGTCGGAAACGTCGATGCCTTTGGAAACGACTTGAATCTGCATCTCAGATCTGTCCTAGCATGCTGGGCGCTTGCAGGCGAGCCATCGACCCCCCTGCAGAAGCGGGCGGAACCTATTGGCGCAGACCGAAATGTCAATCATGCGCGAAAAGGGATGTCAGCTGGCCCTTTTCAACATTCGCCGCCTCTGGATGGAGGAGGGAATGTTCATGGCCTCACGATATTTCGCCACGGTGCGGCGGGCAATATCAATTCCTTCGGCGCGCAGGCGGTCGACCAGCGCATCATCGGACATGATCTCGTCCAGCGTTTCGCTGTCGATCAGTGCCTTGATGCGGAAGCGCACGGCCTCCGCGGAGTGGGCTTCACCGCCCCCGGCCGAGGGAATCGCGGAGGTGAAGAAGTATTTCAGCTCGAACAGGCCGCGTGGCGTGGCGACATATTTGTTCGAGGTGACGCGGCTGACCGTCGATTCGTGCATCTCGATGGCGTCGGCCACGGTTTTCAGATTGAGTGGTCTCAGGAACGCCACGCCCTTGGCCAGGAACAGGTCCTGCTGGCGCACGATCTCGGCCGCGACCTTGAGAATCGTCCGGGCGCGTTGGTCGAGCGATTTCACCAGCCAGCTGGCATTCTGGGCGCAATCGGTGATAAACGTCTTGTCTTCCTCCGAGCGCGCCACAGCGCTGATCTCGGCGGCGTAGGACTGGTTCACCAGCACTTTCGGCAGCGTGTCGGTATTGAGCTCGATACGCCAGCTGCCATCCGGGTTCTCGCGGACAAAGACGTCCGGCTCGATGGCCCGGGTATTGTCGGCGCCATAGGCCAGGCCCGGCTTCGGTGTCAGCGAACGCAGCTCGGCAATCATGTCGTCGAGATCGTCGCTGTCGACGCCGCAGATCGATTGCAGGGCGGTGTAATCGTGCTTGGCCAGCCGGTCGAGATTGTCGAGGAGGCGGGCCATCGCCGGATCCAGCCGGTTGCGGTCCTTCAGTTGCAACGCCAGGCATTCCGGCAGGTCGCGCGCCATGATCCCGGCCGGCTCGAAGCCCTGGACCATGACCAGTGCCGCGTCCACCGCGCCGCGCGCGACACCGAGCCGGTCGGCCACCTCGACCGGGTCGGCCCGCATATAACCATCATCATCGGCCAGGTCGATCAGGTGCGCGGCAATCATGCGCTGCACCGGTTCGGCGCCGGCCAGGCTGAGCTGGTCGTGCATGTGCTCGGCCAGCGATTTCTCGCGGCTGGCATTGGCTGCGGCGTCGAAATCGCCGCCCTCGAACGAGCCGCCGCGATTGACGCCGGACCAGTTCGCGCTGTCGCCCACACCGGCCAGATCGGCTTTCGAATCCGATGCGTTCAGGCTGTCATGGTCGGCATCGACCGCATCATTGGCCTCGGCATGCGCCGAGCCGTCCAGCTCCAGCTCCTTGCGCGAATCATCGCTTTTGAGCTCGACCGTTTCCGGTTCGTCGGCGCGCTCGTCGCGCTCGAGCAGCGGATTGCGCTCCAGCTCTTCCTCGATGAAGGAGGCCAGCTCGATATTGGAGAGCTGCAGCAGCTTGATCGCCTGCTGCAATTGCGGCGTCATGACCAGGGACTGGCCCTGCCGCATTTCCAGTTTCTGATGAAGTCCCGCCAACGGGGCCCCTCCGCTCTGAATCAGTCAGAGGGGAGTTAATCAGCCAAAACTTTCACCGAGATAAACGCGGCGCACATCCGGATCGGCCCGGATCGCATCAGGCGCGCCCTCGAACAGGACCTCGCCTTCATGGATGATGGTGGCGCGGTCGGTGATCTCCAGCGTCTCGCGGACATTGTGGTCGGTGATCAGAATGCCGATGCCGCGATCCTTGAGGAAGCGGATCAGGTCGCGGATATCTGTGATTGCCAGCGGGTCGATCCCGGCAAAGGGCTCGTCCAGCAGCATGAAGGAGGGCCGCGTCGCCAGCGCCCGGGCGATCTCCACGCGGCGGCGTTCCCCGCCGGAAAGCGACAACGCCGAGGCATCGCGCAGGTGCGATATTCGCAATTCTTCCAGCAGCTGGTCGACGGTTTCCTTGCGGGCGGCCTTGTCCGGTTCGACGATCTCGGCGACCGCCATGATATTGTCCTTCACCGACAGGCCGCGGAAAATCGAGGCTTCCTGCGGCAGATAGCCGATGCCGAGCCGGGCGCGCTGGTACATGGGCAGGCGCGTAATGTCCTCGCCATCCAGCAGGATGCGGCCGTAATCGGCCTCCACCAGGCCGGTGATCATGTAGAAACAGGTCGTCTTGCCGGCACCATTCGGGCCGAGCAGGCCGGCGACCTCGCCGCGCTTGAGGCGCAGGGAAACCCCCTTGACCACCGGGCGCTTGCGATAGGACTTGCCGATGCTTTCCACCACCAGGCCTTCGGTCAGGCTGGCCGCGGGGCGCGCGTCCTCGAGAACCGTGTTGTCAGCCATGCTCAGCCTTCGGCGTCCGTGTCGGTGTCTTCGGTGTCGGCGTCCTCGTCCTCATCATCATTGCCGGCCGGGAAAGCGATGAAACGCACCCGGTCGCTGCTCGAGGTCGAGGGCGTGGCGCCGGCCGAACCGCCCATGCAGCCGGGGGCGTTGATCTGGGAATTATTGGTTTCGAGGTCGACGATCAGGCAGGAGCCGGTAATCACGTCGCGGCCACGCGTCAGGGTGACGCCGCCGGTCATGACAATGGTTTCCGTGGTCAGCTCGTAGACCGCCTGCTCGCCGCGCGCGACTTCTTCGGGCGTGACATAGAAAACGTCACCCGTGGCGATCACGCGTTCGACCTCGCCCCAGCTCGCCCCGGTGCTCTCGGCATTGCCCGAGCGGCGGGCGAAGAAGACTTCCAGCCGGTCGGAGCGTAGATTGGCCTCGCCCTGCGCGGCATCGACATTGCCGGAGAAGACGGCGCGGCGTTCGGTATCGAAGGTTTCCAGCCGGTCGGCGGATATATCCATCGGCCCGCCCTGTCCGCCGATCTGGGCCAGGGCGGGTGCGGTCAGGCCGGCCAGGGCCGTCATCAGGATCAGGGTGCGAATAAAACTCATGGCTGGTCTCCGCCTTCCGAGGGCTCGTTCAGGATATGGGTCCGGACATTCCCTGTGAACACGACCCGCTCGCCGCCGTCCAGTATTTCATACCCGTCGGCGCGGATCGTGCCCAGCGGGCCGTCGCCTTCCACCGGGCTGTCACCGACCACGCGCTCTTCCGAAAGGAAGATGCGGGCATGCTCGGCGAGGAATTCATAACCCGAGCGGGTCCGGAAACGCACATCGGCATTCAGGTCCAGCGTCCGGGCATCGGCATCGAAAAGACCGGTGCGCGCCAGCACGCCTTCGGCCTCCTCGCCGGCCGTGATCAGGTCATAGTCCAGCTGCGGCGCTTCCAGCTCGGTGACACGCGCATCCGAGCCACGCCGCCGGATCGCCGCATCGGCGGTCACCACATAGGGCGTGCCGTTCTCGTCGCGCCCGGTAAAGCGTGGATTGATCATCCGTGCATCCTCGCCAACCGTGACCGGCGCCTGCTCTTCCACGCCCAGGGACCGCATCAGGATCTGCACGGCCACCAGCGCCACGATCAGCCCGGTCAGGCCGATCAGGGCGAAGCGCAGCATGCGGATGAAGGCCGTCCGCCGCCGCGCCGCGGTCAGCGTGGTCGCGCGCCGGGGTTCCCATGCCATGTGCGGCGTGGGTTGAAGCGCGGACGTATCGGCCGTTGTGGCGGTCATCGTGGATCATGTCTCCCGCAGGCGCGCGGCAAGTTTATGGCAGGCGCCTCACGAATGCGCGAAAATGTCAGTCTCGTCCCAGCCCATCAAATCCAGCTCGGCCCGGGCCGGCAGGAAGTCGAAGCATTCCCTCGCCAGCGCCATCCGGCCTTCCCGCTCCAGCATGGCGGTCAGCTTTTCGCGCAGCGCATGCAGGTGCAAAACGTCGGAGGCGGCATATTCCAGCTGCGCCGGTGACAAGTCCGCCGCGCCCCAGTCCGAGCTTTGCTGCTGCTTGGACAATTCGATGCCCAGCAATTCGCGGGTCACATCCTTCAGCCCGTGCCGGTCGGTATAGGTGCGGATCAGTTTCGACGCGATCTTGGTGCAGAACACCGGTGCCAGCGTAACGTCGAGATATTTGCGGATCATCGCCACGTCGAAGCGGGCGAAATGCAGGATTTTCACCGTGTCCGGATCGGACAGCAGCGCTTTCAGATTGGGGCAGTCATAGCTCGACCGGTCCATCTGCACGACATGCGCATCGCCATCGCCCGACGACAGCTGGACCACGCACAGCTGGTCGCGGACCAGGGACAGGCCCTGGGTTTCGGTGTCCACCGCCACGGCGGGGCCGAGATCGAGCCCGGCGGGCAGATCGCCTTTGTGAAAATGGACGCTCATCACGCCTGTCCTTGCCTGTTTCATAGCGGTCTAGCCCGCTTGGCGGCAGGCAACAAGCGTTGCGCATGAACATGGCCGCGGGCCCGCCCGCGGGGGGCGGGAAATTCAAATTAGAAACATTCCGGATTCCGCTCTATATTGTACCAAATGGTTCAGTTCGCGAAACACTCCCGGACCGGTGGTTCGGTGGCGTTCGATCTCCAGTCAGACGGGGTCCTGTTCGTGCGCTATACCGGTCCCATCACGCTGGAATTCACTGCGGAATCTGCCGATTACATCATCGAGCAGATCGAGAAGGGCGTTCGCGCCGTGCTCTATGATGTCGGCGAGTCGACGCCGGAATTCACGCCGGTTTCCCTGCTCGACGAGGTCCGGCGCGTGGGCCGCGCCGGCAACCGGATGGCCCGTTTTGCCTACCTGGCGCCGGAAAACATGTTCACCAAGCATTTCATGCTGATCGAGGCGGCGGCCTTCAATGACGGCATCCAGGTGAAGTTCTTTTCCGACGAGGGCGAGGCCCGGACCTGGCTGCTCGACGGGCCCTAGCTCTCGCTGCGCGCCATGCGCGCTTCCAGCCGTTCCGAGAACCAGCGGATGATGGCGGTCCACAAACCGTCCTTCAACACGGCGCCCTCGACGCCGGATTCCAGGTTCGGATTGTCATTGATCTCGATGATGAAGGCGCCGCGCTCGTTTTCCTTGATGTCGACGCCATAGAGCCCGTCGCCGATCAGCCGCGCCGCGTTCTCGGCGAGCGCGATAACTTGCGGCGGGGCATCGGCCACCGCGAGTGTTTCCGATCCCCCCTCGATCACCTTGCCGCTATCGTCGCGCTTGATGATCTGCCAATGGCCGCGGGCCATCTTGTACTTGCAGGCAAACAGCGCCTGTCCGCCCAACACGCCGATGCGCCAGTCATAGGTCGTCGGCATGTATTCCTGCGCGATGATCAGCGCCGTGTCGGCGAACAGGCGGCTGGCCGTGTCCTTCAGGGCTTCCGGTGTGGCGACCTTTTGCACCTGCCGGCTGAACGAACCGTCCGGCGCTTTCAGCACGACCGGGCTGCCCAGCCGCTCCAGCACGCCGTCCAGCTTCATCGACGGGTCGAGAATCTCGGTGCGGGGGGCGGGCAGGCCGGCGGTCTCCAGCAGCTCGGCCAGATAGACCTTGTTGGTACACCGGATCATCGAGACCGGGTCATCGATCACCGGCATGCCTTCCTGCTCGGCGCGGCGGGCAAAGCGATAGGTGAAATTGTCGATCGAGGTCGTGGTGCGGATGAACAGCGCATCATATTCCGCCAGGCTGGCAAGGTCGTTGGGATAGACCGGCTCCACCACCACGCCTTCGCGCGCGGCAACAGCGGCCAGCCGCTTCAGCGAGGCCGGGTCGGAGGGCGGCTGCGCTTCGTTCGGATCGATCAGCAGGGCCAGCGTCCAGCGCGCGCGCTGTCGGACTTTCGGCGGCGTCCACCTCCGCTGGGTGTGGTCCGCCATCGCCTGCATCGCGAAATCGCGGCGCTCGCCCTTCAGCGCATTGACCGGCAACAGGCGGATCTTCTCGATCTCGCCCGGCCGCTTCGTATCCAGCACGACCTCCAGCAGCGGTGCGCGGAACCAGTCGAACAGCAGCTTCGAGAACCGCGAAAAGCCGGCCCGCTCGCACTGGCCGAAGGCGATAAACAGGCTCTGCTCGGCCACCGCCCCGGCGTCGAGGTCGCGTTTCAACGCAGCGTTCAGCTCGGGCAGGGCATGCGCGTAGAGCGACTTGCGCGACAGCTCCACCATGGTCTGGACGCTGGGCGCAACACGGTGACCGCGCGCTTCCGCCAGCAAAGAGGCATAATAGGCTTCCGACTGGTAGGCATAGCTGCGCGCCAGGTTGAAGATGGAGGGCCGGCGGCCGGCAAACAGGGCGGGCTTGGTGAGATAGTCGCGGATCCGCATCAGCTTGTGCGGCGTATCGGCCTGGCCGACATCCTTCGCGTTTTCGACAAGAACGAGCCAGTCGCTCATTTCGGGGATTCGGCTCCGCTTGCGGGGCGCTCGAAAACAAGCGCGTCCTCGCCATCCGCGTAATAGGCTTTCTTGCTTCCGCGCAAGGAAAATCCGCTGCGCTCGTAAAGCGCGATGGCCCGCGTATTGCCCGCGCGCACTTCCAGCCTGAGCCGGTCACAGCCTCGCTCGCGCGCGGCGCGCGCGCACGCCGCGATCAAAGCTGCGCCGACACCCTTCCCGGCAAAGGCCGGGTGCGTAGCGATGGAATAGAGCCGGGCCACGCGGGCGCCCTTGCGGAACAGCAATATGGCCGATCCGGCAGGCTTCCCGCCAAGCTCCGCGATCAGGACCCGAACACTCTCTGAAACCAGCATGCGCCGCAGATTGCGCCGGGCAAACCGGTCCGGCGCGGCAAAGGCCTGCGCTTCGAGCGCGGTCAGCGTTGCGAGATCGGCGGGCGTGGCGGGGCGGAGGGCCAGGGGCATGGCCGCATCATATCCCGGCCATGGACGGGCTGATAGACAAAGAAGCCGGCCTAGGTGTCGTTTCTCAAGACGTTGTTCAGTTGGGTGAGCCTTTTGGCTGGCGGTTGTCT